>JAUYAO010000028.1 GCA_030692565.1 Nitrospira sp. | reverse complement strand
CGTCCGGTCAAGCCGACCTCGGCTCATCCGTGGCGCAAACGCCTGCTGCCGGAAGGGACAACACGCGCGGCGGCGGGCATCGCCTAAACCGGACATTTCTACTATGGGAGAAAGAGGACATTTCTACTGTGGCTTGACATTGCGACTTCCTTTCATTGACTCCCTTCCATCGTTTTGTTAGCCTCAAGCCCCGCCGCGTCCCTGCCGATCTCTGACGTAGAGAAGCATGCGCCGGCAACCTACTAAGCGTTCCATTCCTGAAAGGAGTTCCGATGGCCAGTGCAGCCCTGTCCCCAGAGTCCCTCAATACCCTCCATAACAAGGCCACGCAACTCCGTATCGAAAGCGTCCGCGCCACATCTGAAGCGGCCAGCGGCCATCCATCGAGCTGCTGCTCCGCTGCCGACATCGTGGCGACACTCTTCTTCTCCGTGATGCGTTACGACCCAAAGAACCCCAAAGCCCCCAACAGTGATCGATTCGTCCTCTCAAAAGGACATGCCGCTCCCCTCCTCTACGCCGCCTGGGCCGAAGCAGGACTGTTCCCCAAAAGCGACCTTTTGAAGTTGCGGACATTGGCATCTGATCTTGAGGGTCACCCGACGCCGCGTCTGTCATTCGTGGACATGGCCACGGGGTCACTCGGACAAGGACTCCCTGTCGGCATCGGTATTGCGCTGAACGCGAAGTCCGTCGATAAGTATGACCACCGGACCTACGTCCTGCTCGGCGATGGCGAGTCCGTCGAAGGATCAAATTGGGAAGCGGCTGAAGTGGCCCGGCATCACGGCCTGGATAATCTTTGCGCCATCGTCGATGTGAACCGACTGGGGCAAAGCGATCCCACCATGTTGCAACATAATATGGAAGGCTATCGCGCGCGCTGGTCGGGATTCGGCTGGCACGCCATTGTCGTCAACGGCCATGACATCGCCGCGCTCGTTGCCGCCTTCGATGAGGCATCCCGCACAAAAGGGAAACCGACCGTCATCTTAGCCAAGACCTTCAAGGGACACGGGCTTTCCTTCATGGCAGACAGCCCCAGTTGGCATGGGAAACCGGTGCCCAAGGGAGAGGAAACCCAAAAGGCGATCGATGAATTGACCAGGCAGCTGAAACCCGGCAACGGAACCGTGCAGATCAACCGGCCTGCCGCCGCCACGCCGGCGCCGGCGACCAAATCCGCGCTTCCGCCTTCACCGTATAAAGTAGGCGAGGCCGCCGCGACCCGTGAAGCTTTTGGCGTCGCACTTGAGGCATTAGGCGGAGCAAACTCCGCCGTGGTCGGTCTCGATGCCGACGTCAAGAACTCCACCTACACGGACAAATTCGGCAAGAAGTTTCCGAATCGATTCTTCGAAAACTTCATCGCCGAACAGAACATGCTGGGCGCGGCCGCGGGCCTCGCCGCCTGCGGAAAAGTTCCCTTCGTCGCTACATTCGCTGCCTTCTTCACGCGCGCGTACGACTTCATCCGGATGGCGGCCATCAGCCAATCCAACATCAAGCTGGTCGGCACCCACGTGGGCGTCAGCATCGGCGAAGACGGTCCTTCGCAAATGGGGCTTGAGGATATTGCGATGATGGCGGCACAGCCAGGCGTCGTCGTCCTCTACCCTTCAGACGCCACTTGCACCTATCGTCTGGTCGAAGCCGCGGCCAACCACAAAGGGATGGTCTACATCCGTGCCGGACGCCCGAAATCCCCGGTACTCTATGGACCGGAAGAGACATTCCCGATCGGGGGATGCAAAGTCGTCCGCCAAAGCGCCGGCGATGTACTGACGATCGTGGCCGCCGGCGTGACATTATTTGAAGCCCTCAAAGCCTATGATCAATTGAAAGCCGCGGGCATCGCCGTGCGCGTCGTCGATCTCTACAGCATCGCTCCGATCGACCAAGCCACCCTCATCGCCAGCGCCCGCGCGACCCACGGCCGTCTCCTCACCGTCGAAGACCACTACGCGCACGGCGGACTCGGCGATGCCGTGTTGAGCGCGGTGAGTGCGGAAGGCGTGAAGGTCCATAAGCTCGCCGTCCGGACGATTCCCCACAGCGGCAAGCCGGATGAACTCGTCGATCATTTTGGCATCGGAGTGCGATCCATTGTCGAAGCGGCCAAGCAAATCATCAAGTAGTCGGTTGAGCTCATCCCCCGCGGATGAGCTCAACCATATCCCTCTGCTCAAGATTCTCTCCAGCGCAGACCGCCAACGCGTGCTTCAGGACTTGACCGAGCAGCACTACACCAAACGAGATGTCATTTTTCGTGAAGGCGATCCGACCGAATTCTTCCACATCGTGAAGGAAGGCACGGTCAAGTGCGTCAAATCGAGCCCGGAAGGGAAAGAGTGCACGCTGAAAATGCTGATGCCCGGCGATCTCTTTTGCTGCGACGCCGCCGCCTTTGAGGGAGCCCGCCATCCGGGGACCGCGCAACCGATGGGCGACGTCAGTATCTTGCGCATGAACAAGAAGTCCTACTTCGACATGCTGCGCCGCAATCCCGAGGCCGCCATTGAAGTCATTAAGCATCTCGGCAATCGCCTCAACGAAGCCCAGGAGAAAGCCAAGGTCCTGGCCCTCGACCGGGCCGACCAGCGACTGGCCTCGCTCCTGGTGGACCTGGCGACCAAGAACGGCGTGAAAGACCCGCAAGGCCTCAAGCTCCCGATGCGACTGACCCGCCAGGATATGGCCAACATGGTCGGCACGACGACCGAGACCGCCATTCGCATCATGAGTCGGTTCAAACGCGATCGACTCGTATCCGGAACGGCGACCCGCCTCATCATCCGCGATCTCGCCGGGCTCAAGGCCCTTGCCTCCGCCTGATTTCCCTAAGATCCTCCTTCCAGGTATATTTTCAAAACATGATGTACGTCATATTCTTTTGACTGCACACTCCGTATCCTCACACGCACACAGACGACGTCAGACCGCGCCCCTCACAACAGGGGCTGTCGGCACATCGCTGCAGGAGTTCGACCAACCATCCAGAGAGGAGTTTCACCATGATGAGAAAACAATCACACCAGGCCATGGCACTCGCAGGAGCCGCTGCCATTGCCCTCGCCGGATTGCTGGGACAACCGTCCTCCGCATCCGCAAAGACCCACGACATCCATATGACGGCCGTCGAATCCGACATCGTCATCGACGGCGGCGGAGAGAAGTACGCCGCCTGGACATTCAACGGCACCATGCCGGGCCCGGTCGTCCGCGTGACCGAAGGCGACACGATCAACTTCACGTTGACTAACCCCGCCACCAATAAGAATCCCCACGCCATGGACTTCCATGCGGCGGAGATCGACTTCCTGAAGAACTACAAGGCCATCAATGCCGGCGAGACGATCAGCTACACCTTCGTGGCCAAGAAACCCGGGATCTTCTTTTATCACTGCGGCGCGCCGCCCATGATTCAGCACGTCGCGCGTGGCATGTTCGGCGCCATCATTGTCGATCCGAAAGACGCATCGGTCTGGCCCAAGGCGGATCGGGAATATGTTCTGGTCCAGTCCGAATACTTCAAGAACCCCGGCGATGTGCAGGCCATGTTCGACCGCAAATTCGACGGCGTCATGTTCAACGGCGGTATCTTCAAGTATCATCCGTTCGTCACGGGCGGCGGCAAGCTGGACGCGAAGCCGGGCGAGCGCGTGCGCGTCTATTTCGTGAATGCCGGTCCGAATGAGTTCTCCTCATTCCACCCCATCGGTGAGATCTGGGACAATGTGTACGAAAGCGGGAATCCGGCCAACAAGCTGACAGGTGTACAGACCTATGTGGTGGGACCGGGCAGCGCAGCGACCTTCGATGTGGTGGTGGAGTCAGCCGGAGCCTACCCGCTGGTCACCCACTCCCTGACCGGCGCGCTCCGCGGCGCCATCGCCGTCCTCTTGGCATCCCCCGATGCCAAGCCCTCGACGAACCTGATGCCCATGGTGCCATGGGAGCTTCCGGCAAAAGCAAAGTAAGTTGAGAATCGGAAATCCGGCCGGCATAAAACCGGCCGGATTTCACATCCAGAGGCTTCATTCCATGACACACCCTTTCTTCACCCCCATTATCAGCGGAATACTCCTGGTGAGTGGGGTTTCGCCTATTCAGGCAGAAGGCCCCTATGATAGGGTGGCGTTGATGCTGATGGGTGAAGCGTGTTTGTCGGTTCGTTCTCAGCTCGTCTCGACTCTTTCGAAGCAAACTGGGGTCCAACAGGTCGACCCCGATCTCGTTCCGAACCATGTACTCATCGACTATGCGCGCCAACAACTGTCTGAAGCCGAACTCGTCACCATGGCCAATGCCGTTCTCGCCGGGGCCCAATGCCGGGCGGAAATCATGAAGTCCTGCATCACTGCAGGGCCGCCCGTTCAGGGTATCGATCCGCCCGGACCGTCCGATGGACAGGCCCATACTCACTAACAGACATGCCATGTCGATCAAGAATCGCGGATCTGGGTTGCGCGGATCGGTTTGTCGGCTCTATCTCTGCGCACTCACGCTGACGCTCCTCGGTCCCTTTCCGGCCCTGGCACAAGAAGCACTGTTCGAAATTCTGCCCATACGGCCGTTCAACTTCGATGTCGCTTTGCGGCAACAATCTTTCGCACCGAATGACCGGGAAGTCACGCTGCAGGCCGGCGTGACCGCAGTACGATATGGCGATGGAGAACTACGGACCGGGTATCAGTATTTCAGCATCCGCACTACCGACTTCCGGACCGATCAGCATGCAGTGTTTCTCAACCCGCGCTGGAACAACATACTCGACCTGCTAGATTTCCCGGCCTCCATGCCGATCAGCCGCCTTCTCAAGCATGTGTTCTTCGGTCCCCTCGAAGACCGTGCGGTGCCCTACGTGGGCGCATTGATCGGCACGGTCATCTCGGGACAAGGACGGACCTCGCCCGGTCTATTGTACGGCGGACAAGCCGGTGTGCGTTTTCCTGTGGCGCGGGGAATTTCACTCGACCTGAGCCTGCAATTCACACAGTATGATGTCAATTTCCTCGGGGAAGCGGGGCAAACACAGCAATGGCTTTTTCTAACCGGATTCCGGTATTGAGCCCATTCCGACACAGCCAACGGCAGGACGCAGGGTGCGCCTCACCCTGCTCGCCGCTCATCGCCGCCGTCCGGCGTCGGTGGAAACCAATACGGCCCACTATCGCCCTACTGCTCTTCCTCCCGCTGTTGCCAGGCTGCGGTTTGCTCTTCGATGCCATCCACCAGATCTACCCGGTGACGACCAACGAGCTGGATCGAATCTGCCGGCGGCAGCAAGTCCAGGTCGGGATGGCGGTGGAACCCTTTCGACCGTTCGTATTTCCCGCCGTCTGGACCGACGAAGGCGCCCGGGTGACCGGGCTCGATGCCGAACTAGTGCGGGCGGTAAGCGATGCGCTCACGATCCATTGCGGCGCACCCGTGGTTCCGGCCTTGCACCTGATTCGTTTCCGAGATTTATTTCTGCTCTTGAACGAAGGACAACTGGACTTCTTCGTCTCCGCCGTGGCAGCCGGAACGCCTTCGCCGGGCCGGGCCGGATTCGCCTATTCCACTCCGTACTTTTCACAGGGAGGCATCGGCGCGATCGCCACCAGGCCGGGAGTCATCGAGCAGATCCAGCGGCGGCTCAAAACCGACGAGGGGGGAACAGCGCGAGAACGGCTTTTGGAGGGCCTCACCATCGCCGTGCAAGACAATACGTCCGCACATCTGTATGCCGAAGCCAGGATGAATGCGGCCAGAGTGCTCGTGTGCGATTCGCTCCCCGCAGCCTTCGAACATGCCGCCGCCGGCCTGTCGCCGCCGATCGATGTGATCATCGGGGCACACCCGGTTCTGGACTTCATGGTCAAGACCACGCGTCGAGACTGGCGTCTTCTGGCGCGAGACGATCACACACCGCTACGGTTCACGCAAGCCGATTATGCCGTCGTGATGGCGGAAGAAAGTTACACCTTGCGGTGGTTCATCAACGACGTCATTTTTCAGCTCCACGAATCAGGACGACTGGAACAAATGCGGCGCCGATGGATCGAGGACGCATATGCCTATCCACGACGGGCATCGACGGAAGGGCTCCCGTTCGACGTGCAAAAGATGCCGGCTCACTATGCCCAGGGAGCCTGCCGGGTATCGTCGCCACACTGACCGAGACAAAGGAGATCGTATGGTCCACCGCCCATGGCTCTCACTCATCACCCTGGCAATCGTCGTTGGAATCGCGCCCGTTCAGGCTTCCCCGCCTGAGCAGCTCCGCGCTGAGGCGGAAGAGACCGCGCGGCTCCTGGCAAAACTGCTCCAAGCCGGCCGCCTGGTGATCGAACAGAATCAGGCCCTGATCGACGATGTCCACAAAGGAGACAAAGGCTTTACCCCGGAAGTGTTTGAACGGCAGATGTACGAGGTCTTTCGACAACGGACCGGGATCGACCTGAGCGCGCCTGCAGCAAAAACGTCGTTGGCCGTGCCGCCTCTCGCGCGCACGCTCCTGCCGGCCTTGATCGAAGCCGGCAAAGAGGTCGTCCGCGACGCGCAGGTCGTCATCAACCAGCGCGGAATCGGCTACAAGAATTTCATTCCTGCCACGTTCGGCAGCCAAGCGGCGGCGCGCTTTTCCAAACGGTCCCAAGTCCAACTGAAACAAACGGCGATCCAACCGCGCAATCCCAAGAATGAGCCGGATGAATACGAATCGTCCGTCCTCCGCTGGTTGTCCGGACGACCGAATGGCGAAGCCTATGTCAGCGAATTGACCGAATCGGGTGGAAGCTTACGGGTCATGATGCCGATCTATTACCAGCGCGAATGCCTCGCCTGCCACGGCGCCCCAAAAGGAGAATGGGATATTTCAGGCTACCCCAAAGAGGGTGCCCAGGAGGGAGAACTGGCCGGCGCCATCAGTGTCAAAATCCCTCTGCGAACCGAGTGAACGCGCCCGCAGCTCTTCACCATGGATCTCTCCCGCATGCTGCCGAACAAAGAAGCGGTGCGCTCGCCGCTTGCTCCTACGGATTCGGCGCGACGAACACGAGCACCTTCAAGCGCTGATCCGTGTGATTCTTTACTCCGTGCTCTTCTCCAGCCGGCGCGATCGTCCCTTGCCCAGGCCCCAGCACCTGCTTCTCTGAACCAACCTGAAAAGTCCCCTGCCCCTCGAGAACGAGATAGACCTTGTCTTGCTCACCATGGATATGGCCCTTCTGTTCCTGCCCCGGCTCAAAACAGTAGACATCGCAGAAGAACCGCTCCGTCTGAAACATATTGTTCTTCTTCATCTTCTCTTGGCTAAACTGCTGATACTCCGATAGATTAACGACCTTCATAATACTGCGATCCTCCTGATCTAAGAATGACGGACGGACTGATTGATGCGCCTGACGATCGAATCGACCGGGATCAAATGACGCGCAAGACCTAACTCCTTGGCAGGTATCCCCATCGCCAGACCAAGGAGCTGGGGCAAGTGGAGAATGGGAAGATTGAGCTGTGCATTCACCGCCTGCCCCGCGCGATCCTGATAGATATCCAGGCTCAGATGACAGAGCGGGCAGGGCGTTACCATACAGTCGGCCCCTTGCTCCTTGGCTTCTTTCATATTGGCTCCGGACATCGCCATCGCCACCGCTTCCTTTTCAAGAATGATCGGGAACCCGCAGCACTTGGTGCGCCCGGCATAGGCAACCGCCTCCCCGCCCAATGCACGAATCACCTGCTCGAGAGACGACGGGTTTTCCGGATCGTCAAAACCGAGATCCCAGGAGGGCCGGAGAATATAACAGCCATAGAACGGCGCAATGCGCAGCCCCTGCAAAGATGTCACGACCTGCGCGCCAAGCTGGCGCAGCCCGATCTCGCGCACGATAATCCACAGCAGATGCTTGATCTGAATCGTCCCGCGATAGGCGATGCCGTCCGGCTCCAACACACGATTGATTCGATCGAGTAATCCCGGCTCGCTCTTCAATCGCTTGTTCGCCGCCGCCATGACGCCCTGACACGTCCCGCAAATGGTCATGATATCGAGACCCAGGCGTTCGGCCTGAGCGAAGTTCCGCGCGTTCAACGCCAAGGCGACATCCGGCTCCGCCTCCGTCACCACCCCGGCCCCGCAGCAAGACGACGCCGCAAGCTCGACCACGTCAATGCCAAGCCGGCCGACGATCGCCATCGTCGATTGATACAGTTCCGGCGTCGCGCCTTTCGCCGCACAGCCGGGGTATAGCGCAAACCTCAATGCCATCGCAGATCCATGTCGATCCTTACTGCAGCTTCGAGCGCAGCCGTTGAAACGACTGATTCATCTCTTCGATCGCAGAATGCACGCCCGCCCTCATTTCGTTCCATTTTGCATCGGTGGCCGATTTGAGTCCATCGAGCTGTTGCTTGACGGCCTCCTTCTTCACCTCCAGCTCATGAATCGACTTCTGCAATTCCGTCCTGGCCGAGGCCGAGGCCTTGTCGGCCCTTCCCTGTAGCGCCGCCATCTGCTGCTGGATCGACTCGAGTTCTTCCTGAGCCTTCCGCTGAAAGGCCTCTTTCTGTTGAGCCGTATACTGGGCCGTCGCCTCAATCGTCTCACGAGCTTCTTTGGCAATCGTGCCGGGCGTCACCGGCTTTTCCCCTGCTTCCACACCCACTGAGATGAGTCCGCACCATAGACCCAACAAACCGATAATCCATCGGCATTTCATAGACCTATCTCCCTTGCTCGTCCGAATGAACGCGAATCTCGCCGACAGTATAGTCAGGCCTCCGTGAACTTGTCACGCCGGGCGCCCTCTCGCTCAACTTTTCCGAGGAACCAACCGACAAAGACACGTCACAAGCTCACACCGTCGACAAACAACAGGAGCGCCAGAACACCAATGGCCCCCGATACTCAAATCTCTGCCGCCACCGAAAAGCTGGAACAGGCTCTGGTTAAGAAACTCGAGGCAGGAGAAGTCGAACTCCCGCTCTTGCCTCAAGTGGCCAGCCAAGTCATGGCCCTGGCCGCCGACGCGACGGCCGATGCCGCCAAGCTGTCATCGCTGATCCATCAAGATCAAGCCTTGGCCGCCCACGTCCTGCGCATTGCCAATTCGCCGGCCTATATGCCGCGCAGCCCGGTCGTCTCGCTCCAGCACGCCGTGGCCATGCTCGGCATCAACCTGCTTTCTGAAATTGCCTTTACGGCCTCGTTGAAGAACGGGGCATTCCAAGTTCCAGGCCACGAAGATCACGTGAAGCTGCTCTGGCGGCACTCACTGGCCAGCGGCGCCTTCGGCAAAGAGGTCGCCCGCATGCGGCGGGTAAATGTCGAAACCGCGTACCTCTGTGGACTCTTGCACGGAATCGGCAAGCCGGTCGTCCTTCGAACCGTGGCGAATCTTGCCAAAGACCTCAAACTCTCGGCCGATAGGGCCGTGATGCAACAGCTACTCGACGGCTACCACACCCGTGTCGGCACCTTGATTGCCGACAAATGGGGGCTGCCCAAGCAAGTGGCCGAAGCCATTGCGTGCTACCAGGAATATGATCACGCCACCTCCTTCAGGCAAGACTGCCTGCTCACCTGCGTCGCAGACCGTCTGGCGACACACCTCCTGGAACCGGAGACGCTCCCCGAAGAAGAATTGCGCGAGCATCCGGTCTTCGCCGATCTCAACCTCTACCCCAACGATATCGACCAGCTGCTGGCCGGTAAAGAGAAGGCGTTGGCCTTGGTCAATGCAATGAACCTATGAGCGCACCAATAGCCTTCGACATTGTCATCATCGGAGCCGGCCCCGCCGGGCAAAAAGCCGCCATTCAAGGCGCGAAATCCGGCAAGCGCGTGGCGCTGCTGGAGCGCGAACGGGGTATCGGCGGCAGCTGCGTCTACCGCGGCACCATTCCCAGCAAGACCTTGCGGGAGAGCGCCCTGCACCTCGACCGCCTGCGCCGAGCCAGCGCGGCGTTTGAATTCAGCTTGAAGCCGGACGCGGAAATCTCGTCGCTGCTCAGCCGCCTGGAAGAAGTCGTCCAGACGCACGATACCTATATGAGCAAACAACTGCGGCGGAACGGCATCTCGCTGTTTCACGGCCGCGCGCGTTTTCTCAATGACCGAACCATAGAAATGCAAACCGTGGACGGCGCCCGTCAACACTTTACGGCCGACCATTTCGTCATCGCCACCGGTTCCCGCCCGCGCAATCCTCAAGAGATCCCCGTCGATCATGAACATATCCTCGACAGCGACTCCCTCTTGTCGATGATCTACCTCCCGCGGTCTCTGGCGATTATTGGCGGAGGCGTCATCGGGTGCGAGTACGCCTCGATCTTCGCCCTCCTCGGCGTTGAAGTGACGCTGATCGACCGCGCCAAAGCGCCGCTGCAATTCATGGATCAAGAACTCGTGGCGCAATTCGTCGCCAGCTTTGAGCAGCACGGCGGTCACTACCTCGGCGGACAATCGATCCAAAGCGTGCAATGGGATGGCGCCACCCATGTGGTAACGCTACTTGGCGATGGCCAGATCATCAAGAGCGAGAAAATGCTCGTGGCGCTGGGCAGACAGGCGAATGTGGAAGACCTCAACCTGGGCGCCGCCGGGCTTGAAGTGAATGGGAAGGGCAGCCTCTCGGTGAACCAATTCTGCCAGACGACCGCGCCTCACATCTACGCCGTCGGCGACATGGTCGGCGCCCCGGCCCTCGCGTCGAAGGCCATGGAGCAGGGCCGCCGCGCCGTGCGCCACGCCCTCAACCTGCCGATCGGCGACGCCGCGTCGACCATTCCTATTGGTGTCTACACGATTCCGGAAATGGCGAGCATCGGCCTGGATGAAAAGATGGCCGGCGAACGCTATCGCAATCCTCTCGTCGGTCGGGCCAAGTTCGAAGAAGTCGCCCGCGCGCAAATCTCCGGCGCCGGTCATGGCCTCCTGAAAATGATCGCCGACCCCAACGGCGAACGGTTGCTGGGCATCCAGGTGGTCGGAGAGTCCGCCACGGAACTGGTGCACATTGGCCAGATGGCCCTGCAGCAAGGCGCGTTGGTCGAATCGTTTATCGACAACGTCTTCAACTTCCCCACCTACGCCGAAGCCTATCGCGTCGCTGCATTGGATATCCTCGGCCAGGTCGCCAAACGCCAGACAGCGGCGGCGGCCTAGAGCCCACTCCCCAACCAGACGCCCAACGCGTTTTAGCACCAGCCGGCTTCCCCAGCTGAGGCGCCGCCAGCGGCGCACAAGAAAAGGCCCCCCGGCATATTCTCTCTTCCTGGTTCCATTCTACTCAGGTCTATCGCCTCACGGTGTATTCACGCCGTTCACAGAGTTTGACGCCCCTCCTGCGTTTGGCTATCCTGCCACGGCCATGGAAATCGATGCCATTCGAACCGCCATACAGAACGGCAACTTTTTTGTTACGGACCATGCCTTAACCGAGGGATTCAAAGATGGGATCAGCGTGGCCGACATGCTCGACGTGATCCGAACAGGGGCCATCATTGAGCGATATCCGGAGCGGCAACGATGCCTGATTTATGGGCGCAACGCGGATGCGATTCCGGTTCACGTTGTGGTAGACTTCAGCGCGCGGAGGGCCGTGGACATTGTCACCACGTACATTCCTCAACGAGACCAATGGATAAAAGGCCAAGTTCGAAAAAAGCAAAAGCGCTAGGGAGAAAGGCGTGTCCCGAGTGCGGGACAGCCATGCGCCGAGGCAGAACCTCGCTGCACTTTGAACGCGGTGGATTCTATGCCGACGTTGAGAACGTCACAGCCATGCTGTGCGAACGGTGTGGAACGAGAAGCGTCCCCGGTCAGACGGCCCTCAAGATCAGTGACGCCGTTGAACGGCTGTTCCGTGCCGGCAAAGATCTCGATATGACCGGCATCTCGTTTCACAAACTCGCCAGCTAAGCGTCCTGCTCAGCTTCAGTATCCGTACCCCCTATCATGTCGGTCACAGTGAGACGGAGGTCTTGAAATCACACCTCGGCCAGCTCTGCCTGTTTCAACCGTCGGCTCACAGTGGCCGGGTGCATGCCTGCATGCTCCGCGCGGAGGGATGGAAAGGGGTCGAGATAAGTGCCCCCTTTTGTTTTCGCCGCTGGCAGACATTTTCAGCATCCTGCTAGAGCCCACTCCCCAACCAGACGCCCAACGCGTTTTAGCACCAGCCGGCTTCCCCAGCTGAAGCACTGCCAGCGGCGCACAAGAAAAGACTCCCTGCACATGCTCTTTCCCCAGGATGTAGAACCCTGCACTCGACATAAGAAGGTCTGCTTTGGTATACATGTCCTATATATCCATGAGGTCTCAGATGGCGCAACCCAGCATACAAGTCCCTGTGTTAATGAGCCTTGCTCAAAAGCGACGCCTTGCCCGCAAGGCCAAAGCGGCAAACCTGACGATGGGCGAACTGCTTCGCCGGGGCGGAGAGCGGTTTTCCCCTGCAGAAGATGACGTCATGTTGGACCAATTTGCCAAACAGGTGACGCGGGCCACTCAACGGGCGATCCAATCCATCGATAAGACATTGGCGCTGGTTGCGCAGTCGGAAACCCGCATCCACGCGCTGACGAAATCTCGAAGGAAGCACTAAGCATGGGGCTCACAGAACGAGTCTGGGATGCGTTTGCCAGAACGATTCAGCTGGCAGACAAAGTCGAGCAGCTCACCGCAACCGTCGCCAAACAACAAAACCATATCGAAGATCTCACCGGCCGTGTCATCCGGCTCGAGACCGCTCTTGAAATCGCACTCGGCGGCAGACGGACCAAGAAACTATCCGGACCATCCTCGTAGCAACGAATTGATCCCTTGTCAGCGCTCCGTCGTTGCGTTTCCGCGGTCACCTGCCTTTCGCCAATGTATCCTGGCAAGACGTGACCCTGTCTTTTCAAATTTGATCCCGGACGCGCTTGCAGCACACGATGCGGCGGCGGGAGGCGGCTTGCTCAACTTGCCTGGCGCGGATGTCGGACATGCGGTCGGCGAATTCTTTTTGCAGGAGGAGTGGTAGAAGCAGTACCGGGATGGCGCGTAAAAAATGACTCCCGGTACATTTCCCTCTTCCGGGGATGCGGCGTCCACCATTCCCATCGGGGTCTATACGATTCCTGAAATGGCCAGTATCGGCCTGGATGAAAAGATGGCCAACGAGCGATTTCGGAATCCTCTCGTCGGTCGGGCCAAGTTCGAGGAAGTCGCCCGCGCACAAATCTCCGGAGCCGGTCACGGGCTTCTGAAAATGATCGCCGATCCGAACGGCGAACGATTGCTGGGCATCCAGATCGTCGGAGATTCCGCCACGGAACTGGTGCACATTGGCCAGATGGCCCTGCAGCAAGGCGCGTTGATCGAATCGTTTATCGATAACGTCTTCAACTTCCCTACCTACGCTGAAGCCTATCGCGTCGCCGCGTTGGATATCCTCGGCCAGGTCGCCAAACGCCAGACCGCAGCAGCGGCATAGAGCCCACTCCCCGAACCAGACACGCAACGCGTTCTAGCACCAACCGCCCCCCCCCCAGCTCAGGCACTGCCAGCGGCGCACAAGAAAAGACTCTCGGTACCTTTTCATTTCTCTCGCGCGGGGAACACTAACACTGTTGATTTTGGATCTTTCAACACTGCGGTTCATCCCCACTCGCGCGGGGAACACCTGCCAAAACTGGCGGCGGGGTCAACGTATTGCGGTTCATCCCCACTCGCGCGGGGAACACCACCGGCGGCGGGGCCGCAATTAACGACATGACGGTTCATCCCCACTCGCGCGGGGAACACTTTTTACCGCGAGCCGCCAAGCCGGTTACAGACGGTTCATCCCCACTCGCGCGGGGAACACAACTCCATCGCGTACGCCTGCCCGGTCGCGTACGGTTCATCCCCACTCGCGCGGGGAACACGACGGCAACGACGGTTTCCCCGAGGCCACAGGCGGTTCATCCCCACTCGCGCGGGGAACACTCCGCCGAACAGCGCTTCGCTCGGCGACTTGGCGGTTCATCCCCACTCGCGCGGGGAACACTTCTCCCATCGTTCCCAAGTTTCGCCACTTCACGGTTCATCCCCACTCGCGCGGGGAACACTCCATTCACACCTGTAAATCGTACATCCACATCGGTTCATCCCCACTCGCGCGGGGAACACCAATCGAAATACGTTCCGAGCTACCCCAGCCCCGGTTCATCCCCACTCGCGCGGGGAACACGATTTCCCTGGCGGATCGTAGCAGGAGTGGCGCGGTTCATCCCCACTCGCGCGGGGAACACGATCGCTGGACGCCATAGCTCGCCACGAGAAACGGTTCATCCCCACTCGCGCGGGGAACACAACGTCGATACAGCCGATGCATGTCTAGATGACGGTTCATCCCCACTCGCGCGGGGAACACTGTAAGAGCGCGACCGGCTCGGCGCGCGTGTACGGTTCATCCCCACTCGCGCGGGGAACACTCGTCCGATGCACTGAGTACGCAAACCACGATCGGTTCATCCCCACTCGCGCGGGGAACACGCGTCCAACCCGGCCAGTTCACGGAACTCGTTCGGTTCATCCCCACTCGCGCGGGGAACACTTTCGCATGAATACCGTGATCGTGGCGATGGGCGGTTCATCCCCACTCGCGCGGGGAACACATGACCTGATCGGCATCGATCTTGTCTAAGACCGGTTCATCCCCACTCGCGCGGGGAACACGTCACCACGCTCCTGACAGGGGGCGTGTGGATCGGTTCATCCCCACTCGCGCGGGGAACACTCCGGCGTCCCCGCAAACGGCATCCCCGCCATCGGTTCATCCCCACTCGCGCGGGGAACACCTTCGCGCCTATCGCATCGCAGGCTACAATCGCGGTTCATCCCCACTCGCGCGGGGAACACGTACCAGAGACGCCTCGCGTTGCTCAGTTCAACGGTTCATCCCCACTCGCGCGGGGAACACTTTAAGACCGGCTCAATCCCGTTCTTCTCGGCCGGTTCATCCCCACTCGCGCGGGGAACACTTCGTGAACAC
>JAUYAO010000027.1 GCA_030692565.1 Nitrospira sp. | reverse complement strand
TGCCGAGCGGCTGAATCCGGACCATTTTCACCCTCCCCAGGGGTTATTTTTGGGGAGTGTATAGCGCCAGCCAGCCCGGCTCAACGCGGGCAGTTTCGTGCTTCAACCCGTCAGTTTTTTTCGGAGCGACTCGTTGACCTGTGCCGGGTTGGCCTTGCCCTTGCTGGCTTTCATGACCTGGCCGACCAGCGCGTTGAAGGCCTTTTCCTTGCCGGAACGGAATTCCTCGACCGACTTGGCGTTGGCGGCCATGACTTCGTCGATGATTTTTTCCAGTTCGCCGGAATCGGACATCTGCTTGAGGCCGCGCGCCTCGATGATGGCGTCGACTTCGCCCGCACCTTCCCACAAGCCTTCGAACACCTGCTTGGCCAGCTTGCCGGACAGCGTGCCGTCGTGGATGCGGGCGATCAGCGCGCCGAGATGGGTGGCGGAAACCGGGCTGCGTTCGATAGTGAGGTCGGCCTTGTTCAAGGCGGCCGAGAGCTCGCCCATCACCCAGTTGGCGGCGAGCTTGGGCTGCCCTGATTTTTGGGCCGCAGTCTCGAAGTAGGCGGCGAGCGCGCGCGAGCTAGTCAGCACGGCGGCGTCGTAAGGCGAGACACCGTATTCGGCCTGAAAGCGCACCTGCATCGCGGCGGGCAGTTCGGGCAGCGTGGCGCGCACCTGTTCGATCCAGTCTTCGTCGAGCTTGACCGGCAACAGGTCGGGGTCGGGGAAGTAGCGGTAGTCGTGCGCGTCTTCCTTGCTGCGCATCATGCGCGTCTCGCCGGTGTCGGGGTCGAACAGCACCGTGGCCTGCTCGATGCGGCCGCCGTCTTCCAGCGTTTCGATCTGCCAGCGTACTTCGTAGTCGATTGCCTGCTGCAGGAACTTGAACGAGTTGAGGTTCTTGATTTCGCGGCGGGTGCCGAACTCGGCCTGGCCGACCGGGCGCACCGAGACGTTGGCGTCGACGCGGAAGCTGCCTTCCTGCATGTTGCCGTCGCAGATGCCGATCCAGGTCACCAGCGTGTGCAGCGCGCGGGCATAGGCCACGGCTTCTGCGGATGAGCGCATCTCCGGCTCGGAGACGATTTCCAGCAGTGGCGTGCCGGCGCGGTTGAGGTCGATGCCGCTCATGCCGTGGAAATCTTCGTGCAGCGACTTGCCGGCGTCCTCTTCCATGTGGGCGCGGGTGAGGTTGATGGTTCTTTCTTCTCCATCCACCACGATGGTCAGCACGCCGCCTTCGACGATGGGTTTCGCCAGCTGGCTGATCTGGTAGCCTTTGGGCAGGTCGGGGTAGAAGTAGTTCTTGCGATCGAATACGTTGATGCGGTTGAGCTGCGCGCCGATGGCCAGCGCAAACTTGATCGCGCATTC
Organism: Nitrospira sp.; assembly: GCA_030692565.1. Lineage (NCBI taxonomy): Bacteria > Pseudomonadati > Nitrospirota > Nitrospiria > Nitrospirales > Nitrospiraceae > Nitrospira > Nitrospira sp. The sequence continues at coordinate 295 of JAUYAO010000027.1, read as the reverse complement.
CACCGCGCCCTTGTTCAGCACCGGCAGCACGCCGGGCAGCGCGATGTCGACCGCACTTGCCTGCGTGTTGGGCGCGGCGCCGAAGGCGGTGCTGCTGCCGGAGAAAATCTTCGATTTGGTGGCGAGCTGGGTGTGGACTTCCAGCCCGATGACAGTCTCCCATTTCATAGCAGGCCCTCCGGTTGGCGGCTGTGCCAGTCGGTGGCGCGCTGGTATTGATGGGCGACGTTGAGCATTTTCGCCTCGCTGAAATAGTCGCCGACGAGTTGCAGGCCGATCGGCAGGCCCTTGGCAT
>JAUYAO010000026.1 GCA_030692565.1 Nitrospira sp. | reverse complement strand
TCTGCCCCTCGGCACAGGTCAGAATAATCCGGGCCCGTTGCGCCAACGCCTGAGCGGGTTTCGGGCGGCGCGTCCACTGCTGCAAGGTCTCTCGTTCAGTTGTCGTCAAGGTCAGCGGAGCTGTCGGTCGTCCCGTTCGCAGGGCGTCCTCCCTTCGATACCTGAGGACACCAGCGAGGCACAACTTATTCCACGGACTTCAGAGACAGGACACTAGAGCAGTGCATGCAAACTCGAACGGACCTTGTGCCGCTCTTCATCCAGTCACGCGAATTCGCTGACCTGGCGACGGCGCGGGAACGCCAGGCACAGGGCCTGCCAGAACAATGGGTAGAACAGGTCGCCCGCTTGGCGGAAAACACGCATGTGGTTGTGGTCATCGACTCACTGGACGTCTTATCCATCGCCCGCGAACACGACATATTGACGTACTTCCTGGCACAAATTGACCGGCTGCTGCTGATTCCCAATGTCACTGTTATCACAGCTTGCCGCAACTTTGACCGCAAATACGACCGGCGCATTGCCGCACGGCAATGGGATTGCGAATTGCAGTGCCCGCCGCTTGACTGGGAGACTGAAATTGCGCCGTTACTCGACAACTTCAGAATCGATTCAACCAATATTGATACCATCACCCGTGAACTGATCCGGAATCCCCGAGAACTGGCTCTATTTGTCGAACTGGCCCAGCATGAAGGCAGCTTCAACGTGGTGACCAGCCAAGCGCTGGCACAACGCTACCTCGATACCATCGTGCGGGCCGATCCCGCGCTGGGGGACGCAGCGATGCAATCGATTGAAGCCATCGCTGATGTAATGCTGAAAGCACGTAGCCTGTCGATTCCTCATCAGCGCCTCGGCGCGTCGCAGGACATCCTGCGGCGGCTGAACAGCCTCAACGTACTGCAAAAAACCCACGATGGAAACGTGACCTTCGGTCATCAAACCCTGCTGGACGTACTGGTAATAAGTGGAGCCGTGCGCAAGGGCTGTACGCTCAATGAGTTCATAAACGACTTACCGCCTGTACCATTCGTGCGCCCAAGCATCCGCAGCTTCGTTGCTCAGTTGGCAACTGGGGATCGCCGCGAGCTCAGGAAACAAATACGTGCGGTATTAACTGGTAGCGCCGCCTTTCATATCCGGCGTTTGGTTGCTGAATCGTTTGCCCAGCAAATACCACAGGATGACGACTGGTCCTTGATCCGTGACTTGCGAAATACACACCGTGAAGTGTTTCAAGTGATTTACACCCAAGCAGCAGCGATTGAGTGGCACCGTTTCTGGTTCGCCCACCTAGTTCCTGTTTTGAAAGATACGCGGGATGCCGAGGGGTTTACAGCGCATGTGCATCGGGTAGCGCAGTGGAAAAATGGCGATGCCGCAGGAGTGCTGAGTTTCTGGATGGATGCCTTGGCTCTGGCCTGGCTGGATGCCAATGGAATCGCCGCGCAATTAGAGATTTCTCTATCCGAATTCCAAGCAGAGAATTTGCCGTTGGTTGTGCCCTTGCTAGAGCATCTACTCAGCATGCCGAAGTCAGAGCATAGTCTCTTGGGTCATGCTGTCGCGCGCTGTGTAGCCACTGACGCTGTTGATGACAAATTGCTATGGCGCTATATCGCTGGCGACATCAGCAAAGACGACGTAATAAAGTTTCACTTTGACAACAAACTACATTGCCAGCCCCATGAATTTAGAGATAAGAACGACAACTTCCTGAAACAACGGATGGTGCAATCCACCGTCCTCCTTGATTTAGCGTTGGAAGCACTCGAGCAGTGGAGCCAAATCCAGTCATCGCACTATGGCAAGACCCAAATAGGCTATCGCAGTGGGTACCTGCGCAATACCTCATATGGTGATACCCACACACAGACCGATGATTCATACATAGACAGTGAACGGATTCTGCTGGATGCGATTGAGGCGGCCATTCTCGATCACGCCAAAAAACACTCCGACTGGTGGCAGAAGAACCGGGAGCGCCTGTGCTTTAACCACGAAGGTGCATTGTGTTATTTCGCTGTCCTTGCTGTCACAAATTCACCGGAACACAATCTAGATTTGATAGGACGCCTGCTGTGTGACGAAAACTTACTGGAATTCGAGCTTTCTTTCGAATTGTGCACACTTATCCGGTCAGCATACATATGCCTTGATGACGCCACACAAGATGCAGTGATGGCGGCAATACAAGCCGTATGGGAGGAATCCGCAACAGATGCGGCCACATGTTCGTGGATGTTGAAGAAGCGAGCAGAATACATATCCGCCATCCCATGCCACCTACGCTCGGCGGAAGCGCAAGCAATGCTAGATGCATACGAGAAAACAAATGGGCCATTGGTTCGACAGCCGTCCATCGACGTGCGGGGCGGCATGGTCTCCGCTCCATTTTCATTTGAGGTATTTCTGGATATCAGCGATGACGGCGTAATTCGTTTGCTGGCGCATTACGCTGACTACGACCGCGATTTCGATAATTTCTTAATCGGAGGAAAGCGAGAGGTTGGTCTGCAACTGCGCGAGGCGTCGTCTCGACACCCATCGCGATTCTTGGGATTGATGATCGCGCATTGGGCCGATATTTCAGCAGGTTTTCGGGACGACATCATGGACGGCATCGCCACCTACCTGGCGCATCGCTATGGCAACTTGCAATCCAACGGCACTTGGATACCGCGTGAAGAGCCCGATGCTCCTGCCTTGGGGAGTCAAATCCTTGACGAGCTGGAAAGACACCTCATCCACTGGCAACTCAATCGCTCCACAGCCAAGGCTCTGGAAGCCTGCGCACATGTCATCCAGGATACACACACTGCTGCACGGCTGGCGTACTTGGCAACCGGCTTTGAAGAGCTTAGGGAAGAAAGCACCATCCATGGAGATTCGGTCGATTTGCTTACCACCGGTATCAATATGATGAGCGGAAATGTTGCTGAAGCCTTGATGATTTCGGCCAACAATCTTGAAGAGCGTGGCATTGCACTGCCCGAGTTGTTGCCGCACGCGCTACGTCGATTTGCCAGCAACAAACACCCTGCAATCCGCGCCCTGATGCTGCAACGTTTGCCATACCTCCAAAGCCGGAACCCCGAGTTGGGCTGGGAATTATTTCATCTTGCCATGCAGGATGCTATGGGACTTTGGCAATCCGCCGAACGTTGTCTTTATTACGCCTATCACGATCACTTTCAGAAAGTTGCCCCCTTACTTGAGCGCATCTGTCGTGAGGGCAGCAAGGAAGACATGGAAACTTGGGGGCGCATTTCGGCCTTGGCCGCTCTGACGGGGCATATCGACTCTGCCGAATTGCTTAGTGAATTGAACACTCTAGAGATTGCCGAAGCTTGGCAAGGGGCAGCTCGCGTTTGGAGCCACCCTGTAAATATCAAACGTCATCGCGAGCAATGCCTTGCAGGTATCGAGGCGGGCCTGAAAGCAGACGGCCCTCATGCAGTGGCAGTCGCTCGACAAGTAGACAACATCTTTCGGGACAATGCGCAGGCCATCTCTATCCCAATAGAATTGATACGTCTCTGCTTTAGAGTGTTTGAAAACGATAGAGAACACAAACATCACCGACTGTTCGGATTTGATGAATGGCTCAACGTCATTTCGCAGCGCGATCCAGAGCTCGCCTTAGCCGCAACCGAGATTTACTTGGCTTATGTCAGTCATGCCAAGCCGTACTTTTACGACCATGAAAATCGACTTGTCCAGCTAATGACCCGGCTTTTTTCCGAAGCCGAGGAACGGGAAGAATCCGACCATGGCGCGATGCTTCGACGCGTGGTATCGGTGCAAGATTTGCTGTTGTCATTGGGAGTGAATTCCATCAACGATTGGCTAAAGGCGGCCGAGCGGCAATAACTATGCGCTCATGAAAACAGGAAGAAGAAATGGGGCAACACTACTTTTCTGTGGGAGTCTGAGTGCAATGTGGCTCTGGCGGGATGTGCGAGTGAGTGGTGAGTGGCGATGAAAGACCGGTGGTGAAGCCGATGACACTATCCAAACTTCTGACGACTGTGGTCTGTGTGCTGAGGCTCGGTGCCGTTGTACCGACGCAGGCCGTTGCTGACCAGGCCCAATATATCTACGACGACCTGGGCCGGCTCTCCCAGGTGATCGACGGGCAGGGGAATGTCGCGACGTATACGTACGATGCCGTGGGCAATCTGCTCTCCATCACGCGCAACACCGGCGGCGTCGGCGCACCGACGATCGCGGCGCTTACGCCGAATACCGGCAATGCGGGCGTCTGGGTGAACATTTCGATCACCGGCACCAATCTCACCGGCGCGGCGCTGGCCATGGACAACCCCGGCATCCTCGTCCGCAACGTCCTCACCACCCCGACCTCCCTCACCGCCACGTTCCAGATTTCCTTCGCCGCCCGCACCGGCGCCACGGCTGTGACCGTGACGACGACAACCGGCTCGGCGACGACGTCATTTTCAGTGAATGCTTCCGCTCCCGTCGTCTCGGCCCTGTCTCCCATCTCCGGTCCGGTCACGAGATTGGTGACGATCACCGGCATTGGGTTCAGCGCCACTGTCCATGGGCATATCGTGAATTCACCACACTTGACTTAGTTCACTTTCGAGTTTATTGTTAGTCTATGATTAAATTAAATATCCACGAAGCGAAAACACATCTCTCCCGATATTTGGCGAAGCTGAAAGTGGGGGATCGTATTCTCTTGTGCCGGCATAATCACCCTATTGCAGAGATTACCCCCTTGCCTCAGACGGAGGCTCGGCCCCGCCCGATCGGTTTGGCCAAGGACCGATTTACCGTCCCTCGGTCATTCTTCGAACCGCTGCCAGACGACGTGCTTCAAGCCTTTGAACATTCGCGCGGATGAAGTGTCTGCTCGATACATGTACGTTCTTATGGATCATTTCCGGTTCTGACGAACTCTCTCCCAGGGCGAGAGCGTTGTTTGTGGACCCCGCCAACGATGTGTTGCTCAGTGCGGTGTCGGTCTGGGAGCTTTCCGTGAAACATGCGCTGGGCAAGTTGTCCTTGCCAGGTCCGATCGAGCGGTTTCTCGTGGAGCAACGGGAGCAGCATGGGATCGTGACGCTGCCGCTCGATGAACAGGCGGTACTCCATCTTCATAAGCTGCCTGCGTTGCATCGCGATCCATTCGACCGGATGTTGATTTGCCAGGCTATTGAGCACGATTGTTTGCTGCTCACTCCCGATCCTCTGATTGCGCAATATGCGGTTAGGACTCAGTGGTAAGAGAGCTGCTCCCTAGTTGACTGGGCCGCAGGTGTTCGTGCGTCACGCGTGCTCCCAGTTTGCTGACTAGGCAGCCGGACGCTGTGTCATTCGGTTCTCGGTCTACATGGGTTGGGGCCGTGTGACGGTTACCACTTTCCTAACCAGTGGCGCGATCCGGCCAGGTAGGCTGGGATGCCAATGGCGAGAAAGACCAGCCCCTGAACAAAGTAGTGGCTGGCGATATCCGGCGGAGTCAACCGGCCAAGGAAGATAAGGGCGGCTGCACTGATCGTGGCTCCTAAGGTGGTGCGTTTGGGACAAGGACGAAAGCGGCCCTCGTCGTATGAGCGCAGCACCCACACAATCATCCAGGCCAAGGCGCCGATTCCCAGCGCTCCCGCCAAATCGGTGAGCCCGATCAGGACACTGTCGACGATGAGTCGCGAGGTGGCGCGGGAACCGAGATCGAGTTTGAGACGGATGCCTTCCCCCACAATGAGGAGAAGGCCGACAATGGCCACGCCGATCGAGAAATGCCAGTGAGTCAGCGGCTTTTCAGGATCCTGGTTGCTGGAGGAGGGAGGCAGATCCGTGCGGGACATCAAGCGACGTCGGACGAGCGCAGTGAGATCGTACCCGCAATCACACGATAACGACGAGTCGGCGTTCATTTGAAGGCAGCGTGGGCATTCAATCGACATGTGACGATATCCGCAGTCTGCTAGAATGCATTCGAACGAAGCTTCTCTCCACCGCCACCATACCGCGAGACCTCGATGCAGTCACGTAGATCCTGTCAAACGCTCATTGCTCTGGGGAGCCTTTTTGCCGCGCTGGCCGTTGCCGCGGGGGCGTTCGGCGCCCATATGTTGAAGTCGATATTGGATCCGCCGATGCTGGCCGTGTTTGAAACTGCGGCCCGCTATCAGATGTATCATGCTCTGGGCATGATCGCGGTTGGATTGGCGGGGCAGGTCTTTGGTTGCCCTCTGGTGGCGCGCGCCGGCTGGTGTTTTGCAGCCGGGATCTTCCTCTTTTGCGGGAGTCTCTACGGTGTCTCGTTGCTGGGTATTCGCTGGTTAGGAGCCATGACACCGATCGGGGGGCTGGCGTTTATGACGGGTTGGAGCTTGCTCGGCTGGTATGTCTGGCGCGAACAGGTTGTCACGCGAGAGTAAGAATGTCCCGGGTCGGAGGGTTACGGCTTGCAGTCGCTGGTCCGTTTTCCGCTGATCGATCCCCATCCGCCTTGTGAGTTCACGAAGGTGCCTTCCAAGCCTTTTCCTTCTTTGGTGAATTGCAGGCTGTCTTCCTGGACTTGGCCGTTGCTTTCCCAACGAAGATAGACGTTTTCTCCAAGCACGACGGTTTCGACCAGCCCGGAGACCTGGGGATATTCAGACCCCGGGGGAGGGAACAGCATGGCCAGCTTCTGTTCTTGATGATGCTGCTGGTGATTGTGAATGATCCATTGCCAGGTTCCGCAGAGTTTGTTGCGTCCCCGCACCGTTCGTACCCGATCTTTCCAGGTCCTGAGTTGCCACCATTCCGCGATCGCCCGCTGTTGCGCGTCGAGGGCCAAGCGTCCCGCTGTAAGGGCGAGAGGCACGCGGTCGGCTGCGGTGGTATCCGGTTTCACGTCGGCCAGTTGCGTCAATTCTTTCATCGTCTGAGCGAGACTGGGAATGGCTGCCGTCGTCTGGATCCAGTTCACAACTGTGGCCGACGGAGCGGCAACGAGGTCCGCATGCTGACTCAAGGATTGCGTGACGCGGTCGGCTGTCTGCCAGGCAGCCAAGTTGGCAATGAGCCGTTGGGCAGACGCCGTCAGTTCTTGGACACCCAGCTCTTTGGCAACTTTGGCGGGGATGTTCTTTGCGGCGACGGTACTCGCGACGTCTTGGAGGCCCAGCGCCGGTCCCACTTTCGTTGTGAAGAGGGACAATGCAGCCGCATTGTCCGACAGGGTCCCCAGCGCTTCCGACTGAGCTTGGACTAATGGATACAGTTCAGCAGGTCCGGAACTAGGGTCTGCTGCGTGGCCAGAGGAGACGAGGAGGAGCAGACTGACAAAACAACCTGCGATGTTCAGGGATCGACTCATAGGTCACCAGGATAGGGATGAATTCGAGGGTGATGGAGATGTTCGCTAGGTTCCTTGAAAGCAGGCCTTGAGGAAGACGGCCGATCGTTCCCAGGCTGTGGCGGTGATATCCGCGCGATAGGAGTCGGTCTTCATTTCATTGCTGAAGGCATGCGGCGCATCGGGGTGCATCGCGATCTCGACCTTCTTGCCATATTCAGCGGCGGCGGCGCGTAATTGTTCGGCATCGTCTGCGGTCGCCCAGGTATCTCGCCCGGCTTGATGGTAGAGAATCGGGGAGATCACCTCTTTCATCAGCTCGCGAGGCTGGAACATTTTCCCGTAGTAGGCGACCGTCGCGCGCAATCGCTTTCGCTGAGCGGCGAAACGGAGTGCCAGCGAGGCCCCCATCCCATAGCCCACCACTCCGTGGATATTCCGCTTGGTGAAATCTTTCGTGTTCAGATATTCGCAACAGGAGTTGATGTCCCGAAGCACCAGAGATTCGTCGATTTTTGCCATCAGCGCTTCGCCGACCTCATCATTGGCGGTGACCATGCCGCCGATCCGTCCATAGAGATTGGGGATGACGACCACATACCCTTCACAGGCCAGACGAGCGCCGAGATCCTTGATTTGCCCGGTCAATCCCCATCGGTCGTGCAGCAGCACGAGACTCGGGTAGAGCATTTTTGTCTGCGGCCAAAACAAGATCGTTTCAACCTGCACTTCTTTCGGCATGCGTGTCTTGATGTAGGGATCCACCATGGCATCGCTATGGGTTGGGATGGGCACCCCGCTCGGGAATCGGGCGATTCCCGTGCCGATCTGATCCAAGGTATACGGTGCCGAATGTGTCGTGGTCATGGTGCTCAACCCTTTCCCCGCGCGTATTTCAGAAAGCTGATCCGTATCGAACCTGGGTTCCGACTATAGGGAACCGTTTGCGGGAATGTCAACGGAGTGTCATGACGTGAACTCATTGACCCGTAAGGACATCCACTCTACAGTGCCAAACAGGAGAAGCTCATATGACGGTACCGCCCAAAATCGGCCTGGGGCTCATAGGCGCCGGGCGCCATGGCACTCGCTATGCCCGCCATCTGATTCAGGACATGCCTCAAGCTCGATTGCACGCGGTCTGTCGGCAACACCCGGAGCAGGGGCTGGACGTTCCCGGAAGCGAGGCCGTCAGAATATATGGACGGCCCGAGGAGCTGATCGCGGATCCCCTGGTCGATGCGGTCATTCTCGTTGTTCCGCCGGTACTCCATAAAGATCTATGCCTGGCCGTGGTTTCAGCGCGGAAGCCGGTGCTTATCGAGAAACCTCTGGCAACGACCTACTCTGATGCATGCGTCATGGTTGAGGCGGCTGCACGGGCGGGGGTGCCGTTGATGACGGCTCACACCCTCCGATTCGATGCGACGATTCAATCGTTGCTCGCGTCTCGCTCGCGTATCGGCCAGTCCCGACAGCTCGTCTTGACGAGCCATATCGAGACGAAAGGGCGGAGTGCGGACCATGCGGATGGCTATGGCCGGCGTGGAGCGCTCCTGGAGTTCGGGGTGCATCTGCTGGATCTGGTTCGCGTGCTCACCGGGGAGGAAATTGAAACGGTGCAATGTGTCTTGGATCACATGCCGCCGGGTCACCCGGAGACATTCGCGAAGGCCCAGCTCCGAACGAAAAGCGGGATACCGTGCAGCATAGAAGTCGCGCGTGTGGAGGCAGGGCGAGTAGGGCGGGCCGAATGGATCGGCTCAGACGGCCAATTTCTAGCCGATTGGACGAACCGGAATATTCGGTATACAGACAGCGCCTCCCGCAGCGAGGAGTGGTCGACCGCATTGAGTCCAACCATCCTCACCGCGCTGCGGGAGTTTTTGCGTGCGCTGCAGCAACACACATCGATGCCGATTACCGGGGACGACGGTTGCCGCGCTGTCGAGATCGCCGAAGCCTGCTACCGTTCCGCCGCGGCCGGCGGCACGGCCATCACACTGCCTCTTCGGGCATAGGGTCCATCGTGTGCCGCGTGCCTGTCTCACCCGTTCCGCCTGTGTCGCTCTTCGCGCCCTGCTTAGGCGTCCGCCACGATATGAGTGTCGGTTTCCTCGACTCCTTCAATCGCATGCACCTTGGTAATGACGACGTCTGACAGGGTTCGCTCGTCTTGCACGCTGATGAAGACGAAAATATCCGGCCGACCGAAGCAGGAATGGGCCTGTTCAACCCCGGTAATCTTTTTGAGTGCCTGGACGACGTCCTTGGTCTTGCCGGCCTTGACCTTAATCAGGATGTACGCGCGTGTTGCCATAGCTTCCTCCTTGGTGTGCTGCAATGATTCGTCTCAAAGGTCGCATCGGATACTAACTTGATCCAGCCCCAGGCATCTCCTTTCTGCGTGATGAAAATATATGCTGAAACTCGAGCCCGCGTGCGTGAAGAGCCTGCCGGGCATCTCGCACCAGCTGCATGAACCGGTGAAACTCTTCGACCGACAGATTAAACGGTGCGAACCCTTGCGCGAGAACGTGTAAGTCTTCAGGCGAGCGTCGCGCTTCTTCATCGGAGAGCCGCTCTAAAACGTCCGCTGTCCATCCGGTTGTCCGGAGGCCTTTGACGATGTCCTCAGCCTGGTCGCCATACTTCTGCGCAAGCGCCTGTCGAGCAAACTCTAGGACCGCAGCATCACCGCTTTTGGTAAAGACCGACTGGAACTGAATCACGAACCGGATAATGTGATTGGCCTCAGGAGTGCCTTCTGGGGGTAAGACCTCCGCGTCTTGCAGCGTGGCCAGCACGGCCATGGCTGAACCGATGTGTGGCGAAGCGGTCTTGGTGGATCGTTGTGCTTGGGTCAGGTCCGGTTTCTGGGCAGGGTCAGCCCACGCCTGCCGAAGCTCACCGATCGCCAGGAGTCCGCCGAGCATGAAGGGCGGAAGGAATAGCGTCATGATGGACGCGGAAGATTGCGGCACCGGGGAGAGGCATCGAAGAGAGAGACGCATGGCGGGCATTATACAGTCTTACGCGGCGGGCAGCTACCGGCGTCATGCCGGTCGATCATTCGCTTGCAACACCATTGAGGAGTTTCTATAATCCCGCGTTCGTCGGGCACAGAAAGGTGTGATGCTCCATGCTGGCCAAGGTCGCGAGTGCTGCACTCGTGGGGCTGGATGCTCATCTTGTCGACGTCGAAGTCGACATTTCCGGAGGGCTTCCACAATTCTCTGTGGTGGGATTGCCGGATGCGACCGTGCGCGAAAGTCGTGATCGCGTCCGCGCCGCTCTGAAGAACACGGGTTTTCATTTTCCTGCCAAGCGCATTACCGTCAATCTGGCCCCTGCAGGCATCAAGAAAGAAGGCTCCGGCCTCGATTTGGCCATTGCCATCGGGATCCTCGTCGCGGAAGAGGTGATCCCGCAAGAGGCCTTGGACCGGCGGGTCTTATTGGGCGAGCTTTCTCTGGACGGACGAATCAAACCGATCACCGGTGCGTTATCGTTCGGACTGGCCTGCCGCAAAGGTTATGACCTCCTGTTGCCTGCCGCCAATGGGACCGAAGCGGCGCTCGTTGACGGGGTGAATGCCTATCCGCTCCATACCTTGCCGGAAGCCGTCGAGTTCCTAAAAGGAAGCCAGCCGCTCAATGCCTGCCCATCGAATTTGAACCATCTCGAGTCCTTACGGCCGGCGGATGATGAGGACTATGCCGATGTACGCGGGCAGGATCACGCCAAGCGGGCGCTGGAGGTCGCCGCGGCCGGCGGCCACAATCTTCTGATGGTGGGGCCGCCGGGATCAGGAAAGACGATGCTGGCGCGCCGCCTCCCATCGATTCTCCCGATTATGGAGCTGGACGAAGCGATTGAAACGACCAGAGTCCATAGTGTGGCCGGCCAGCTGCCGCCGGATCGTCCGTTGCTCATGGTGCGGCCGTTTCGATCCCCGCATCATAGTATTTCGGACGCCGGGCTTGTGGGCGGAGGAGCCGTTCCGAAACCGGGCGAGGTGTCGCTCGCGCACAACGGCGTGCTGTTTCTGGATGAATCTCCGGAGTTCAAGCGCCCGGTGCTGGAGGGATTGCGCCAACCGCTCGAAGATGGTCATGTGACGCTGACGAGAGCCAGCGGCACGATACGGTATCCGGCCCGCTTCATGCTGATCGCGGCCATGAATCCCTGTCCCTGTGGATACTATGGTGACCGGTCCCGGCCTTGTGTGTGCACGGTGCCGCAGATTCGTCGCTATCGCGCCAAGCTCTCCGGCCCCCTGCTCGACCGGCTGGATCTGCACTTGGAAGTACCGCCGGTGCCGATTCGCGAGTTGCGCCATGAACAGCCTCCGACCGAAAGCTCTGCCGCGATTCGTGCCCGTGTGCTCGCAGCGCGCGGGCGGCAGCAGGTACGGTATCGGGGCGACGGCATTTACACCAATGCCCAGTTGAAGCCCAGACTCGTGAAGCGGTATTGTGGGCTTGCGGCCGGGCCCCAAGAATTGCTGGAGCAGGCCATGGCCAGGCTCAATCTGTCAGCCCGCGCCCATGGACGCATTTTGCGTGTCGCGAGGACCATTGCTGATTTAGCGGACTCTGATAAGATTGAGACCGTCCATGTCGCGGAAGCGATTCAGTATCGGGCGCTCGATCGGGCGATTGAGGTGTGACGGGTTGTGCTGACGACCATGAAAGTCTTTCTCTGGTGGTTCGTCGTCGGGGCGACGATGGCGCTCTCAGTGCTGATGCTGCAAGGCGGCATACGCGATGTCATGCAGGCGCAAGGGTCGGTCTGGACGCTCAAACTGGCGGAACTGCTGACGACCATCATCGGTGGGGGCCTGCTCGGCGGCTGCATCGCCTTGATTCTCGATCGCATCAAGAAGTCGTAACGCGGTCTGTCTTTTTACTGACAGTTGGTCACACGAGGGGAAACATGGATCTTGAAGTCGGATCGAATCTCTATCGCAATACAGATGGCACCATAGAAGTTGAGGGGGTGCCGCTCATCCAGGTCGCGCAACACCGCTCGACGGGAGCGATCCTGCTGAATTTCGCGCTGTTCGACCAGACGGGGAAAATGCTCGTCAAGTTAGTCGACAGCACCATCATGTTCAACGAGCGTCGTGCCTATGATGTGACGAAAACACCCAAGACGGTGACGTTGAAGGAATCAACCTCTGGGAAAGTCTTGCTCCAGTTCGACGTGAAAGCGCCGAACGTGGTGGTATTTTCCAAGGGTGAATTCCCCACGATGAAGGGTCACCTCCTGGAAGTGTCTTCGAAGGAATGGAAAATCGACAAACTTCGAGCCAGCGGCACGACACAGGACGCCTCGGGCGGAGCCGTCAGACTCGGATAGCGCAAGTCCGACGGCCAATCAGCGATCAGCCCTCCGCTGTCACGGTCGGAACAATCACCAGCGCCTGTTCCTTCCGATCGATTGAGGCGGTGTCCCCGTCGCGCAATTCACCCTTCACGAGGAGTCGTGCGAGGGGCGTTTCCAACTCCTGCTGAATGAGCCGCTTGAGCGGGCGCGCGCCGTAGACCGGATCGTAGCCGCGTTCTCCCAGATAGGCGAGAGCTGCCGGGGTAATGGCCAGCTGAATGCGCCGTTCGGCCAGTCGTCCCCGCAACCGTTCCAGCTGAATCTCCACAATCTTCACGAGTTGCTCGGTCGCCAGCGGGTGGAATACGACGGTTTCGTCCACGCGATTGAGAAATTCCGGGCGGAAATGTTGCCGGAGCTCTCCCATGACGACCGATCGCATCTCATCATACGAGGCCCCGGTCTGTTGCGACTCAAGAATTTGGGGACTGCCGATATTCGAGGTCATGATTAGGACGGTATTTTTGAAGTCGACCGTCCGGCCTTGGGAATCCGTCAGCCGCCCATCATCCAGGATTTGCAAAAACACATTGAAGACGTCGTGGTGTGCCTTTTCGATTTCATCGAAGAGCACGACGGAGAAGGGGTGACGGCGCACCGCTTCGGTCAACTGCCCGCCTTCCTCGAAGCCTACGTATCCCGGCGGCGCTCCGATCAGACGGGCAACCGTGTGCTTTTCCATATACTCCGACATGTCGATGCGAATGAGGTTGCTCTCATCATCGAAGAGCACGGTCGCCAGCGCTCTCGCCAACTCGGTTTTCCCCACACCGGTCGGGCCGAGAAAGAGGAACGATCCGATCGGCCGGTTGGGATCTTTGATGCCGGACCTCGCCCGCAGTACCGCATCGGCCACCGCGCGCACGCCTTCGTCTTGACCGATGACCCGTTGATGCAGCAGATCCTCCAGCTTGAGCAGTTTGTCGGACTCGCCTTCCATTAAGCGCGAGACAGGGATCCCGGTCCATCGACTCACGACTGCGGCAATCTCATCCTCATCGACTTCTTCCTTGAGCAGCCGGTTCTGATCCTGCTTTTTCCCCAAGGACGTTTGTTCGATAGCGAGTTCCCGTTCCAGACGGGGGAGGTCTCCGTAGCGGAGTTCCGCCACGCGATTGAGATCGTAGGCCCGCTCGGCCTGTTCAATTTTCAGTTTCACTTCTTCAATGGCTTCTCTGGTCTTCCGGAGACGTCCGACCGAAGCCTTTTCTGAATCCCACTGCGTCTTGAGGACCTGAGCGGCGCTCTGTTTTTCGGCTAGTTCCGTTTCGAGCGTGCTCAATCGAGCGGCACTCGCCTGATCCTTTTCTTTCCGGAGCGCTTCGCGCTCGATCTCCAGTTGGAGGACTTTGCGGGAGACTTCATCCAGCTCAGCCGGCAGACTATCGATCTCCGTCCTCAAACGTGCCGCTGCCTCATCGACGAGGTCGATGGCTTTGTCGGGCAGGAAACGATCCGCGATGTAGCGGTTCGATAACTTTGCCGCTGCCACCAGGGCGCCATCTTTAATACGCACGCCGTGGTGAACTTCGTAGCGCTCCTTCAGGCCGCGCAGGATCGAGATCGTATCCTCGACCGACGGTTGATCGACCAGGACGGTTTGGAACCGCCGTTCGAGCGCGGCATCTTTTTCGATATGTTTCCGGTATTCATCGAGCGTGGTGGCTCCGATGAGGTGCAACTCGCCCCGCGCAAGCATAGGCTTGAGCAAGTTCGCCGCATCCATCGAACCCTCGGCCGCGCCGGCTCCGACGACGGTGTGTAACTCGTCGATGAACAGCAGAATTTGTCCCTGCGAGGATTGAATTTCCTTGAGCACCGCCTTGAGCCGCTCTTCGAATTCGCCGCGAAATTTCGCGCCGGCGACCAGCGATCCCATATCTAAGGTGATGACTCGTTTCTGTTTCAGCCCTTCCGGGACATCTCCCTTGATAATCCGGATGGCTAATCCCTCGACGATGGCGGTCTTGCCCACGCCGGGCTCGCCGATCAGGACGGGATTGTTCTTGGTGCGCCGGGAAAGAATTTGAATCACCCGGCGAATTTCATCGTCGCGTCCAATGACGGGATCGAGCTTTCCCTGCCCCGCTGCCCGCGTCAGGTCACGGCCGTATTTTTCGAGCGATTGATAGGTGCTTTCGGGATCTTGCGTGGTCACCCGTTGATTGCCCCGTACTTGTTGCAAGCCGGACAGGAGACGATCGCGCGTCACCCCCAGCTTTTTGAAAATACCGCCTTCTTGAACCATGGCGAGCAATACGTGCTCGACGCTGAGATAGTCATCTTTCAGCGCGGCCTTTTCATCTTCGGCTTTGCTGAGCACCTGGCTTAAGCGATTCGTGACATGCACCTGTCCTGGACCACCGCTCGCACCCTGTACCTGAGGCAATTTGCCAAGCGCCTGATCGGTGGCCTGACGAACGGCGGAGAGTGCCACGCCGGCTTGTTCCAGCAACGTGGACGTTGTTCCGCCTTCCTGATCGAGGAGCGCGAGCAATAAATGCTCAACGTCGATGCCCTGGTGGCTGCGGCGCATGGCATGCGATGAAGCCGTTTGCAGGGCTTCCTGGAGTTTCATCGTCATTGTGTTCATATCCACGGGAATTCCTCCTCGACAGGTGCGCGAGTTGCTGATGGATCTCTAATAATCATCGGTCAGCACGTGTCAAGCCATGAGCAGGGAGATTCTCCTTTCGCTTATCGGTTCTTGACCGGCCAGCCGTTCAGGATTAAGGTGCGGACCCGTGCAATCTGATGCGCCTGGAATCCTTGATGCAGGTGGTAAAACCAGCCCGTACGCAAGGTAGAAGCAACAAGAAATGGTAAGAGGTTGAGATGCCCAGCCAGATGTCCTCATTGTTTGAGCTCTATCGGCAAGCGATTCGGTCCACCGCACGTTCGCTCCGTCATGGCTGGATTGCCATGCTCGCGTTGGTGGGGTTTGCGCTGCTGTTTGTCGGGGTATCGCAGGTGGCAGGCTCATTAGGGATCGCCGGCGGTTTTCTGCTCGGGGCTCTCAATGCGTTGTTGGTGGGGGCGACGCTTTCGTTGATCGAGCACTCGCTCGGCGGCGCGCGTTCCCTTCAACTGCAGGATATCCAGGAAAGTCTGGGTTGCTACTTTTGGGAAGTGATCGGGGTAGGGTTTGTCTTGTGGCTCCCCATCATGGCGCTCGATCTTGGCACTCAGGCGAACCCCTATGGGCAATTTCTCTCGTCGGCGGCGCTCCTGCTGCTCTTCATTTTACTGAATCCGGCGCCTGAGGTGATTTATCAGGTACGGCAGGATTCTCCGCTGGATGTGTTGAAGACCTGCTATGAGTTTGTGTTGGAAAATTGGATCGAATGGTTCTTGCCGTTCGGACTGTTGATACTTCCAGTCGTGCTATCGCCCTCCGGGCTTGAACAGTTTGTCCGGTTGGCCAGTCGTCTGGGTCGAGGAGCCGGACTCGACTTTTTCCAACTCTTGATTCTCCCATTCACCGTCCTTGGCGGGTGGTTCGGCTATCTGGGAATCCCGTCCGACGCCTACTGGATTTTGGCGATTATTTTGACTCCTCCCGTGGCCATGAGCATCCTCCTGTTCCGCGGCCATCTCTTTGCATTACTCCATGGCTCATCTCACCGGCAGCGCGCGTTCGCCCGTCGATTTGATGACGGGCGATAGTTAGTCGGATTGCGACTGCCAGCGCGGAACTCGCGCCGATTCCATGGTCGAGACCGTGCGAGAGGTTTAAATTTCACAACATATTCTGGAATTCACGGGAAACAGTACTGCAACAGTTGTGGCAGAGAGTGAAATAATGTATGGTTTTACCTACACTAGCTTTTTGAGTGATTCCAGCTCATCAGACGAAGGCATCTCGGATCATGAGACTTTCCATATTTTGGCGCTTAGTTCTCACCTGCCTGGTGATTATTGCGGTCATGGCAGGGGTGAATCTCTATGCCTTATTCCAGCTTCGCCAGCTCACGGCGCTCAGTACAGAAATGGCTTCGTTTCACTATCCGGCCGTTGAGGCGGCCAAGAGACTTCAGGAGTCCTTGTTTGCCCAACTCAATAGTGAAAAAAAATATCTGGCGACGAAAGATGGAACGTTTCTCACGAATTTCAATGAAGAGGTTGAAGAATTCCAGCGAAATCTTCAGCATCTTCGTGATCAAGAAATCGCACCTCATGCAATCACGTTGCTTCAGGAGGCCGGGCAGCTACTGCAAGAGCGCCTAGTCCTTTTTCATGACGAATTCGAGCAACCCGGCGATCGGGTGGGCGGGCATGAGGTAGGATACGAGAACCGTCGAGATGCCATCATGGATCGGATGTCTGCGACGATTCAAAGTTATATCGACGTACATGAAGCACGGGTGAGTGTGGGGGTCAGCGAATCACGTGCCAGCGCCGCGCGGGCGGAAGCCGTCACGGAGCAGTTAGTGCTGGTTGCCTTGGTATTCGGGCTTGGACTCGCGGGGATTGCCAGTTATAGTATTCTGCGTCCGCTTCGTCAGTTGCAGGGACATATCAAGCTGATTGGGCAAGGAAAATTCGGCACACCCTTGGAGATTACCGCACCTTCGGAGCTTCGCGATCTGGTCGATACCGTGAACTGGATGGGGGGAAAGCTCCAGGAGCTGGACGACATGAAGTCGGAATTTCTCGCCCACGTGTCGCATGAACTACGCACGCCGATGGCTTCAATTCAGGAAGGGACGCATCTGCTCCTCGATGAAATTCCCGGACCGCTCCTAGCAGAACAGCGAACCACGCTTCGGATCATGGCCGATAGCAGTCGACGGTTGATTCATCTGATCTCGACTATTCTCGATCTTTCAAAGATGGAAGCCGGAATGATGGAGTATCGGATTGTCCCGATCGATCTGAATCGCATTGCGGATATTTCAGTCAACAAAGTCAGACTTTTGGCTGATTCCAAACACGTTCAGCTCCTGACGGAACACCCGAAAGAACGTCTGTGGGTGAAGGCCGATGCGCTGCGCATTGAACAGGTGCTGGATAATCTCTTGTCAAACGCCTTGAAATTCAGTCCTGAAGGAGGCATCGTCAAGCTGCACATGGCTCCCGATCCTAAGGCGGGGGTCTTGGAGATATCTGTATCCGATGCCGGACCAGGTATCGATTCCGAAGATCTTCCCCATATCTTCGAACGGTTTTATCAGGGACGAAATAAGGCCAAGAATGCCTCCGCAGGGAGCGGGCTTGGATTGGCGCTGGCAAAGAAAATTGTGGAAGCCCATAGCGGGCGGATCTGGATTGAAGGTGAGGCTGGAAAGGGAACGACTGTACGGTTTATCCTACGGTTGACCAAACCAGGCGGGACAAGCTGAGGGTGACTATGAAGAGTGCCATATTGTGGATCATTCCTATCGCGGTAAGCGGCTGTGCGAGCTGGACTTCTCCATTGCCGTTGAATCAGCCTTTTTTTCATGTTGATTCAGGAGAATCCAAGCTCTATCAGGCACTTGCAAAGAAGCAGGACTCCATAGTCCAGAAATGCAACGAAACGAGTTCGTGCGATCATGCGTATTTTACCCGTGGCCTCTTAGGATTGTACGAAAGCCGCGAAGTTGCTGAAAAATACTTTGGAAAGGTCCTCGCCGTTGCGCCCAAGAGCCAGGTAGCCGCCTCCAGCAAAGCCTGGCTTAAACTGCTGCAGGATGGAAATAGCTCGAAAGACCCCTCCTGGATGCAAGCAGTGTTAGCGGCTCCTGCCATGGCGGATGCCAATAGCGCTTTGAATCAAACGATAGACCGCCTGGTGCGGGACTTGCTTGATCGTGAAGTGATTATGCAGCAACTTCGTGGGATGAAGGATGCCGATGCGCAAGCGATTGAAGCGCTACAACGGCAGATTGCCGACCAGGAACGCAAGATCGAGACGTTGACCTCGAAGAAGGACAAGGACGGTCCGAAAACGGCTTCCGAGCAAGGCTCAGTCCAAACATTTCAGAAACAAGTCATGGAACGGGATAAAAAGATCGAAGAACTTTCTAGCCAATTGGAGGCGTTGAAGCGGATCGATCAAGAAATGCGAGAGAAGGTTCGACCGATTCGTCCGCCATCAGCGAGTGCGCCTGTTCCTGTGCCGGAACCCGCACCTGCGCAGTAAGGAGCCTATGGACAAGGAACAAATTTTAGTCGTCGATGATGATGAAGGATTGCTGCATCTCTTGAAGATGCGACTCTCCGCAGAGGGATTTGCCGTCACATCTTGCACCACCGGGCACGAGGCTCTGGTGGAGGCGAAAAAGAAGATGTTCGATCTGGCCATTACGGACTTGCGCCTGCGCGGGGAGGATGGTCTGGATGTGACGGAGGAACTGCTGCGGATTCATCCGCAGTTGCCGGTGATTATCCTGACTGCGCACGGCAGCATTCCGAATGCCGTCGAAGCGATGCAGCGCGGAGCATTCGGGTATTTGACGAAGCCGTTCGACGACAAAGAGCTGAAAGCCACGATCGAAAAAGCTCTGTCGCAACAGCGCATGAGCAAGGAAATTCAGCGGCTCAAGTCTTTGGTCAAGGAACTCTACGGCCTTGAAAACGTCGTCGCGCGTAGCCCGGCGATGCAGCGGCTCTTTCAGCAGATTGCCCAAGTGGCTGATTCCGATGCCACCATTCTTCTGTTCGGCGAGACCGGAACCGGCAAAGAAGTGATGGCGAGGGTGGCGCATACCAACAGCCGCCGGAGCAAAGGTCCCTTTGTCGCGTTAAACTGCGCCGCCATTCCTGAAGCCCTGTTCGAGAGCGAACTCTTCGGGCATGTGCGCGGGGCCTTCACCAGCGCGCATGGGGCTAAAAAAGGACTCTTTCAGAGCGCCAATGGTGGGACGATTTTCCTCGATGAAATCGGAGAAATGCCGCTGTCGATGCAAGTAAAGTTGTTGCGTGCGGTTCAGGAGCGGGAAGTCCGCGAAGTCGGTTCTGAACTCTCGACCAAGATCGATGTGCGCATCATTGCTGCGACGAACAAAGATCTCGGCGAAGCGGTCAAGAACGGCAGCTTCCGCAACGATCTCTATTATCGAATTTCCGTGGTGCCTCTCTTCATTCCGCCGCTGCGCGACCGTCGCGACGATATTCCGTTACTCGCGCAACATTTCCTCAAGATCAGCAACCAGCGGGCGAATAAAGACGTCCGTGGTTTCACGCCAACGGCATTGCATCGTTTGATGGTGAATCCGTGGCCGGGCAATGTGCGCGAACTGGAAAATGCCATCGAGAAAGCCGTGGTGATGACCAGGCAGGATATGATCACGCCTGACCTTCTGCCGTCCGTCGGAGTGTCTCCGGATACCCCGCTGAAGCCCCTGACAGAGGCGAAAGAAGAATTCGAGCGGACATATCTCAAGAATGTACTTCAGCTGACCGGCGGAAATATCTCCCGCGCCGCCCAATTCGCCGGCCGGTATCGGGCAGACTTTTATAAGATGTTGCGAAAATACGGACTGCATCCGTCGACCACGAAGGGGAAGATTGAGGCTGACATCGAAGAGATGGAGGATGAGTCGACTCTGATGGAAGCGGACCGATAGCATGCTCGCGTCATCATGAGAATGGCTACTTCCGGCTATTCTATTTGATTGCTTTATGTGTGTGGCTGTAACTGCGAAACGGTTACACCGGCGAGGGGGGCTGCGCCTTCAATGGCGCAGCCCTTTTCTTTTTATACTGGGAGAGGAGACATCGCCTAAGTTCATACCCCAGCTTGCGTCCATCCCCCCCTGTGCGCAATGGGTCCCTCACCAAGGCTAAAGCCTTTACAGTGCCGATTGCTCAACAGAATGTGGTGTAGCGGGCAAGATTAGAGGCATTAACAGCCGCAGAGACTATGGTATTCGATCATGTCTGCTATCAGATCAGGGACCGCTCCCACCGATAAAAGCGCTTCTTACACACATGGCAGTGCCATGGAAACATGCCTAACAGTCGGAAGAAAAAATCTCGCCAGCTACGCCGAATGGACCGGCGGCATTCCACTGAGGAACAGTGTGGGCAACTTAGGAGTGCTCCCAAAAGAGGGTCCTCTCATGAAAGAGCTGGTAGCCGAAGCCAAGTGTACTCTGCATTTTCCTGCAAGTGAAGGCTATGTATGGATCAAAGCTACGACTGTTCAGTGGATATGGCATGGCGCGGAATTCGATAATCTTGAATGTTTTCCTAAACAAATCTGAATCAGATGACCGAAAGATTGTAGTGTTCACGTTGGGTTCTTGTGTTTCTCACTGTCCCGACGTGGTCTCACGTTGAAACCAATAGACGCCAAGTATTAACGGCGGTGTTGTATATAGTTCGGACTGTGGTGCCTAAACTGGCCTGTGACCGCTATTTCATCGTGAATAAGACAGACCCTGAATGGGCGGTTCAGTCCCTGACGGCCTGCTTCGAGCGCGAAAAAGCAAAGGCAGTTACACCGACCAAAGTGGAAGGGGAGCGCAGCAATTCTGTAGGTTGCAAAGAGGTTGAATCGTCAGCGGATTTTATGGATCTGGCGAGAGGAATTGAACCTCCAACCTGCGGTTTACAAATAGCTCCAGACCCGTTTTCTGCACCCTCCTCAATCACACCAAAAGCAACAGAATCACATGAAGAATGGCCCGGTTAGATGACCGGGCCATGTTGCGCTCTCTTGCGCGCTGAACGGGCAAAAAGGGCGTTTGTGGTTACAATTTCGGTTACGATTTTGGGAGGCCATTTATGGAGCACGAACACAACGAACGACTCTCTCGAACACAAGAAGATGTCGCACGGCCGCCGGTCCGCCGGCGGCCTCTAAACTTGTCAGAAAGACATTTCTCGTTGATCACACGCAATCCAACATCCCCACACATTCATCGGGAGGTTCAACCTGGTCAGTTAAGATTCATGACTTCGGCAAGCAGTGGGTCGAGGCTTCATGGGGAAAGGTCGATCCGCATCCCGGTAAGAAGGGTTTCAAGGGAACGTCGAAGAACAAAGAGCAAAACGAGAAACGGGCACAAGCAGGGGCGAAGGGAGAGATCAGAAGAAAATGCCTGTCGATCCAAGCCGATCACCTCGTCACGCTCACGTACAGAGACAACATTGAAGATCGAGACAGGGTATTAACCGATCTCGAACAGCTACGGCGCATGCTGTCCCGCAGTGGCTATTCGATGCCCTACGTGGCGGTGTTGGAATGTCAGAAGGGGAGAGCTCTCAAAGTACATCAGCAAAGATATCGACAATCAGCCACGGGAGTTTGAGGAGCACCGATACTTCTGCTCTTTGGGGATCGCAGTACCGACAGAGCAGTATCAGATTGTCCTGCAGCGGCATGCCAGACAGGCAGAGGGAAAACTCTTCTGTCTCATGCACTACGACCTGTTGCGTCGAATAGGGGAATGCGCCACGGTCAAACACTGGATCGGCGGGGCAGGAACGTTCGGATGGATATCGGGCTTCGAAGATCCGGGTTGTCGCTGGACGATCAATACATCAAGTCTCCTGCCCCCACCCCAGCCAGGGCAGGAGACCATTTCCTAGTTGCGAACGACGGGGCTGCAGTCGTGCCAGGTTGTTTTTCCCTGGCGCGATTGCTTCCTCCGAGAAAGCCACCGCAACGGGTTTTCCCTCTTTTCCCGCCGGCGGCCACGCGGGCGCTGCTTGTGGGGGGAATGGGGGGTGTCGTCAGACTCCCCCCTGTAGTTCACCTCTTCTCGGGATAGAGGTTGACTCGATCGTTATGTAGCACTAAGCTTAAAAAGTACTACAATAGCGAGGAGGTATGCATGTTGGAATCTACGATAACCCGGAAGGGCCAGGTCACGATTCCCAAGGCGATTCGTGACCGCTTGGGCGTGAAAGAGGGGGAAAAAGTTCTTTTTGTGATGCGAGGCGAGGAAGTGGTCTTGAAGGTCGTCAAGGGGACGATTCTTGATCTGAGAGGCTCAGTCCAGCCGTCAGCGCACCCCGAAGATTTTGAGAAGATTCGTCAGTCTGTGAAACAGGCTGTTGCCAAGAAGGTGGTCGGGCATGGCTAGTCTCTTCGTCGATACTAATGTGTTTCTCCGGTTTCTGACCAACGACGACCCGGCTAAAGCCAAGCGTGCCGAGACACTGTTTCGCGATGCGTTACGCGGCAAGATCAAATTGGCAA
This sequence comes from Nitrospira sp., assembly GCA_030692565.1. Lineage (NCBI taxonomy): Bacteria > Pseudomonadati > Nitrospirota > Nitrospiria > Nitrospirales > Nitrospiraceae > Nitrospira > Nitrospira sp. The sequence goes on along the minus strand of JAUYAO010000026.1, from coordinate 79,943 downwards.
CAAGTCTACTGGTCATCGCCGAGATCATCTGGACACTGGAATCCTTTTACAAGCTGGAGAAGTCGGATATCGCCGAGAAAGTCGAGAAGATCCTGAATACGCCTAATCTGCATTGTCCCGAAACCCCGCTGCTCTTTATGGCCCTCGATCTCTATGTCCATGCGAACATCGATTTCGTAGACGCGTACAATGCCTTCCACATGAAAGAGCAAGGACTCACAGAGATTCTCACCTACGATCGGAAGCACTTTGCCCGCATTCCGTGGGTCCACATAGGGGATTTGTGATCGCATAGCAGGAAGTTTCCCGAGTGGATGACCACCGAAGCGCGTTTTCCTCCTTCTCCACCGGTGACCACGCGGGCGTTTCTTGTGGGGGGAGGGGATGTCGTTAGACTCCCCCCATCATCAAACTCAAGGCCTCGATGCCTCACTACAGGAGGTGAATTACCACCATTTCTGCCAAAAGGATCTTGCGCCTCCCTCGGCATCCTCTTACAATGCGCCCCAATCGCTCGTTCCTTCGCACCGATCAGCGTGTCGGCGTGAAGGAACTTGGACGGTGGCCTAACAACTGGGGGCTGGTCACTCTGGATAACAAACTCCGCTTGACCTCTTTCACGCTTGTGGTAGCAACCGCTGCAATAGTTGGTGGGTGCTCTTCTGAACAATACTCGAGAATGTGCCGAACGACAGAATCGCCCTATGCACAGGTATTTCTGTGCCAGCAATACTACGCAAGTGATGAAGGACAGAAGCATCTAAAGCAGCACAAAAATGAAGAAAGAGAGAGAGCAAATGTATTTGATAATTGCATGATTGATGCGAAGAGCGGTAAGACAAACCGGACAAAGACAGACTGTGTAGACTTCGCTAACGAACTTATTCCTCAAGGGAGTTATTGAACCAAGCCTGCTTCATACACTGATGGAAAAGCCATTTATCCAATATGGTCATGTCTTGAAATTCTCTATTGCATCGATTCAACCACTATTTTCACAGAGTGCGGCGCGTCCGGGCCTCAAAAAGAGTTGACGTCATGGAAGACAAGTATTTGGAGTTTCAAAGACGTAAGCTTAAGTACGAAGCCGACTTGATTAAATATCAGGAAGCACTAGCGCGTTGGAATGCGCTCTCAGACACAGAGAAAGGGGAGGCCCACAGATCTGCGGAGGGATTAAGTCTTATAGGCTGGAGTCTTCTAGTTGCTGGTGGCATTGTCTTTCTCCTTTACCAGCACTTTAACGAACGACTTTCAGGTGACGCGTTTTGGGTTTCCTGGGCAGCTGCCACACTTTTAGTAGCGGCACTAGCCGTAGCTTTCAATCAGGTTGTCGGCCGCCTCGCACGAGGAATCGCCTTTTCAGCCATTTTCGGCGCAATATGTTGGTTCGTGATCAAATTATTGAGAGAAAATGTTTCAAATCCTCCTAGCGAAATGCTTCAGTACATTGTTGCAGGAATAGCTGGACTAATCGGAGCGGTAGGCGAAGCACTCGGTTGGTATCACGCAAGCGGGGAGCCAAAACCGCCATCGGCTCCATAAGTGCTATTACAGAGAGGGCGGGTTTGCCGCGAATCTATCATTTACTGCCAAATGGAGACATGTCGTAAATATTGACAAGGCTAGGGAAGCCCCCGCTTCCGCATACTTGGATGTGAACAAAATACTGCTTTCCCGTTTTAATAAAGTCGCTCGCTTTACTTCGTTCAGATGCTAGTTTCATTTGGTCGATATTTGTTGGGACCACCCAGCGAGTACTACGCTTATCTGTAAACCAAAAAGTTTCTAGCGTTTTGCCGCTTTCGCTGAATTGGATTCCTTCTATTTTAATTGGGCCGCTCATTTGTATGCAGCTCTCCAGCGGAGCATCCATAATGGCCTCCATGTTAACAAGCCCCAAGACGATTTCTTGCTTGGGATTTCGAGACGACGTTACAATCTTGCCTCCATCATCTTTACATATTTCATCTTCTGCTACGGCAATTTCCGAGGTCAGTAAAGCCCCAAACAGTATTGCCGCAATTGAAATGGATCTTTCCATGTTTTCAATCTCCGAGATAGAAAGGACGCACTGGCCAGTGCGTAGAGGAATATTCTATGTGTTCCAGTCGTAATGTGCTAATGGCGTTTCTTTTTGTCACAGCATCCTGCGGCTCAGTTAGTACCGTGCCGGTCTATCTGTCCGTTGGCACCAAGCTATGTCCAAAGTTGGCGAATGGAGAAGTTAATGAAGAGGCAGTAATGATAGTGCGACCTAACAAGACAAAACCTGGCGAGCATACAGTTTATTTGTTCGCGCTAGGGGCCGGAGACCGCCCATCGTACCAGAGAGGAGCATTAGTGATACTCGGCCAAGTGCTGGTCGAGCAGAATACGTATCAAATCAAATACATGATCACACGTGTTCCAGAGTACGAAGATAGAGGTTTCCGTACAGGCTCCTACATGACTCCGTGCAGTCCGCAATGGGCACCCGAACTACACATTCCTTCTTGAATGCCAGGATCAGTATAGCGAGGAAGGCGGCTTATGTGAAATCTGCAGGAGTCGAAACGGCTCATATCATCTTATTCCTTCTGTTGCTGTCTTTATGTCTCTATGCCGGCGAACTGTCCTGGCATGTCATCTCTGTCCTCGACGGCGACACCATTGAAGTCCTGCACAACCGACACTCGGAACGTATCCGCCTCAGCGGGATCGACTGCCCGGAGAAAGGCCAAGCTTTTGGGCAGAAGGCCAAGCACACCGCCTCTGACCTTGCCTTTGGGAAAGAAGTTACCATCCAGACTCACGGTCACGACAAGTACAAACGCACCATTGGGGATGTAATCCTTCCAGGGGCATGAACCTCAATCAGGAACTTGTGAAGCAGAGTTGGTGCTGATGGTACAGAAAATATGCGTCGGGGGATACGGTGCTGGAAGGGCTAGAGAACAAAGCGCAAGAGGCCCAGCGGGGCTTGTAGGCTGATCCTTCCCTCATGCCACCATGGGTATATCGAAAGGCACGGTGACGGGATCATGATTAATCCAAACACGTGGGCAAGTACATTTCCACGCCTTCATGAGGTGTATTGTGAAGATCCGACAAATCTAGATAACTATTTCAATCATCCCAACATTGAATCGACCTTGCAGAGTGACCCGCCAGAGTGGGCTGCTGCCGGTTTCAAAGACACCGAGTTAGGTGTATGAATGAAATCGGAGGTAGGTCATGGAGCGACGGAAGTTTACGCGAGAGTTCAAAATTGAGGCGGTGAAGTTAATCCAGGAGCGCGGAGTGACGGTGGCGCAAGCTGCACGGGATTTGGGCGTGCAGGGCTCGGTGTTGCGCCGATGGGTGCAGGAGTCTGCCGCCGACGCGGCACAGGCCTTTCCGGGCCAGGGGCAGATGAAACCTGAGCAGGCGGAACTCGCCCGGCTTCGCCGTGAAGTCATCAAGTTGAAGGCGGAGCGCGATATCTTAAAAAAAGCCGCAGAAAAGATATGTGAAAAGATATGGGGTCATTGCTTGACTTTGCACCTCGCCCCACCTAGGCTCCGCGGTCATGGCTCGCCAACTGCGGCTTGAATATCCTGGTGCCCTCTATCACGTCACGGCTCGCGGGAATGACCAGCAAACAATCTTTCATGACGAGGCCGACCGGCAGCATTTCGTGAAATTGTTTGGTCAAGAAATTCTCCAGCAGCGCTGGCGGTGCTATGCCTATTGCCTGATGGACAATCACTATCACCTCTTGATCGAAACCCAGGAAGCGAACTTGAGTCGCGGAATGCGGTGCTTAAATGGGAGCTATACCCAGCGTTTCAATTGGCGTCATCAGCGGGTCGGCCATCTACTCCAAGGCCGATTCAAGAGTGGTCGAGCGGGAAAGCTATCTGTTGGAGCTCTGTCGGTATGTCGTCTTGAATCCGATCCGTGCGGGGATAGTGCCTGCGCCACAGGACTGGAGCTGGAGTAGTTATCAGGCGACGGCAGGCCTGAGAATCGCGCTGCCATGGCTTGATGTTGCGGGCGTGCTCAGCCTTTTTGATGTGGACCTGGACACGGCTCGGCATGCGTACGAGCGCTTCGTGGTTGGCGGCATCGGTCGTCCGTCACCGTGGTCTCAGATCACCGGCCAGATCTTTCTCGGCAGCCCAGCCTTTCGCGAACGGATGGCCGCACTCGTGCCGGAGCGGCGACCGGCGAATGTGCCTCGGACCCAAACCGATCCTACACGGCTGAAAGCGGACGAGATCATGACCCGCGTGGCAGATGTGTATGGGATTCCAACAACGGCTGTGGTGGCGCGGACGCATCGAGAAGCCTATCAAACCGCTGTTTGGTTGTTGCGACGTGCAGCGAATGAACCACTGAATACGGTGGCGGTGCGATTTGGCGTGTCCGTGTCGCGAATCTCGAAAATTCAAGCCGCGATCGAATCCACGCCCCTCACGCTGCAACAGCGACAGGCGATGGAGCAGTGCAAAGTCAAGCAATGACCCCACCCAACGATGTTGCAAAATGGAGGTTGGGGATGGGCATGATCTACCGCAGGAAGCAGAGAGATCCTGCATCGCATAAGTTGATCGAGGCCGGCCCGTACTGGATCAAGTACTACATTGAAGGCAGGCCGATTCAGGAGAGTACGAAGACAATCGACAGAGAAGAAGCCAAGAGGCTCCTCAAGGAGAAGGAGGGGGACGTTGCAAAAGGGCTGTATCGTGGACCAAGAGTTGAGCGAACCAAGTTCGAAGACCTTGCAGATTTAGTGAAGCAGGACTACCAACTGAATAAACGAAAGACGCTGCGCCGCATCGGCGAATATATGCTCCATCTCAAGCCATTTTTCGGGAAGATGCGTGCAGTCAGAATCACGACTGAGCGAGTGAAAGCGTACATCGTCAAGCGCCAGAGTCAGGGTGCCGCAAACGGTACGATTAATCGCGAACTTGGATACCTCAAGCGAATATTCAAGTTGGGGTTTGAGCAGACTCCGCAACTGGTGGCTCGAATTCCCCATATCCCACAGTTGAAAGAGCACAACACACGATCGGGGTTCTTAGAACATGAAGATTTCCTAGCGCTCAGAGGCGCGTTACCCGATTACGCACAGGTTGCCGTCAGTCTTGCCTATTACAGCGGTATGAGGATGGGCGAAGTCTGCTCTCTTCAGTGGCGTCAGATTAATTGGACGGAAGGCAAACTCTTCCTTCAAGCGCAGGATACCAAGACCAATACCCCCGCGTTCTCTTTCTGACCGGTGATCTGTATCGTGTCCTACAGAGATGGAAAAGCCGCTGTGACCTGAAATGACCGGCTTGTCCCTGGATCTGTCATCGGGGCGGGATTCGACTCCAAACTCTCCTGCACTCGTGGCGAAAGGCTTGTGAGGCAGTGGGACTTGGACAGATGGAGAAGGATGCCAGAAAGGCCGGAAGGTCTGGAAGGGCAAGATTCCCCATGATTTCAGACGGACCGCCGTACGGAACATGGTACGTGCCGGAGTGCCCGAAAAGGTGGCGATGGCGATCTCCGGTCATAAGACCAGGAGTGTCTTTGATCGGTACAACATCGTGAACGAGAAAGACCTCGAACAGGCTGCACGGTCGCTGTCAGCCTATTTCGAAAAACAGACGGTTACAATCGCGGTTACAATGGCTGAATTGAGTGGGGAGAGCAGCGGTTCTGTAAACTGCAAAGAGGTTGAATCGTCAGCGGATTTTATGGAGCTGGCGAGAGGAATTGAACCTCCAACCTGCGGTTTACAAAACCGCTGCTCTGCCATTGAGCTACGCCAGCCACTTCGCGCACCCTAGCAACTCACCAAATATTCTGTCAAGGAATAGGGCAAGAAACATGTGGCTGGCGTTCAGCTTTTGATGCTTCGTCATGCTTGCATTGATAACGCAGGATCTTTATCCTAAGCGCATTCATTTTACCCTCACGTCGGAATAAACACCTGATGACTGCTCCTCATGTTTTAATCATTGACGACGACCAAGCGGTGCGTGATGTGCTGCAGGAGACCCTGTCTTCTGAAGGATATACCGTCTCAGTCGCCGCCGATGCCACGACCGGCATGCAAGTCGTCAAAGAGCATCCTGTTCAGATCCTGGTCACGGACTTCCAGCTGCCCGACTTTAACGGCCTCGAAGTCATTGAGCGAGTGACCAGGATTGACTCGAAAATCATTCCTATCGTCATGACCGGATTTGGAACCGTTGAGTGTGCGGTCCAGGCCATGAAAGCGGGCGCATTCGATTTTGTGACGAAGCCCTTCGATCCCGATACCGTCGTGGTGGTGGTGAAAAAAGCCATCGAGTTCCAACGTCTTCGCCAGGAAAACCAATTTCTCCGGAAAGCCGTGCGCGAGCAGTACCGCCTCGAGCAATTGATCGGCGTCAGCGAACCGATGCAGCAGGTCTTGGACTTTGTCCAAAAAGTCGCTGACAGCGACAGCACCGTCTTGATTCAGGGAGAAAGCGGAACGGGAAAAGAGTTGGTGGCACGGATGCTCCACTTCAACAGTTCCCGCAAAGATCGCCCGATGGTTCCGGTCAACTGCGGCGCCATTCCGGAAACGTTGCTCGAATCTGAACTGTTCGGGCATGAAAAAGGCGCCTTTACCGGTGCCGCCCAGACGCGAATGGGCCGATTCGAACTGGCCAATGGCGGAACGATCTTCCTCGACGAAGTCGGCGAAATGAGTCTCTCGCTCCAGGTCAAATTGCTGAGGGTGATACAAGAACGATCCTTTGAGCGGGTAGGAGGAAGTCGGACGATTCAAGTCGATGTCCGGATTGTCGCGGCCACCAACCAGGACCTGGAGAAAATGGTCGAAGAGAAGCGGTTCCGGCAAGATCTCTTTTATCGCCTCAACGTCATTCCGATCGTTACCCCGCCATTGCGCGATCGGCAAAGCGATATTCCCTTGCTGATCGAACATTTCCTGAAACGCTTCAATCATATGAAACAAACCGCCATCACGGGGTTTGCCCCTGAGGCGCTGGAGGTGTTGACGGCGTTTCATTGGCCCGGGAATATTCGCGAGCTGGAAAATATGATCGAGCGTTTGGTCGTGCTCAAGAAACAGGGGCTCTTGACCGTTGCCGACTTGCCCGAGAAGCTGCACAAGAAAACGGCAAGTCAGCCCGAGATGAAGGACCAGTTCATCCGCTTTACCGAAGACGGAATTCATCTGTCCAATGAAGTTGAGCAATACGAGAATCAATTGATCGGCGAAGCCATGCGGAAGGCGAATGGCGTCACCGCACGCGCGGCGCAGCTGCTCCACGTCAATCGCACGACACTCGTTGAGAAGTTGAAGCGCAGAGGGATCGACTCGAAATCCCGCGTCGAAGCGCTGCCGAATTAATCCGTTCGCTGCCGTCAAATCGTTGACGACCCTCATAAATACTTGTCGACCAAATTGACGGTCGACTCGTCCTATCAGCTGAATCCCCTCCGTCCTGCCGGATATTCAAACAAATCCGCCCCGCGAGGCTAAAGGCACGGTCTTTGCTGAAGTAGCCTTGCCGTGTACTCATCACACCGATCTTGGACACAACTGACCCTGTTTCTTCTGGCCTGGTTTTGCCTGCGACCGCTGGCGCCCGGAAACATCGCGCTGGTCCATGCTGGTCCTCCGGCAGCAGCGACATCCACTCCGACTCAGGCATCCGAATCGACTGAACTCGCTTTCTCGATCTTGCCGGATGACGGACCGCGGCTCGAAGGGCAATCGCAAGGAATGGATGCGCTGGCCTTGCAGGAAGGCATCAACGCCTATGGCAGGGGGGAGTGGGCTCAAGCGCGCCGGCTATTCGAAAAAGTGGTTTCCCAACAACCGGAAAGCGCGCTGACTCCCACGGCGATGACTTTCCTTGCCGAGACCGCTTTGAAGGAAAGCACGTCGAATGGCAACCGGCTGGAAGCGCTTGACCGATACAAGACGCTGTTACGCGATTACCCTCAATCCCTAAACGCGAAACGTGCGGAATGGCGCATGGCCGATGTGTATCTCTCGCAAGGATGGCATCAGGAAGCGCAATCCTTATACGAACGGGCGCTGTCGCATAATGCTCAAACGCCCGACGGGGAGCGGGCGTTGTTAGGCATCGGCTATACCGCGTTGGCTCTGGGTAAATGGAGGGATGCTGAGCTCACGTTCGAGGATTTGCGGAAGCGAAGCAGTCACGATCAAATTCTACTGCATGCCACCGTGGGACTCGCCGCTTCTTTTTTCCATCAACGACGGGTTCACGATGCGTCGGCCATGTATGACTTGGCGTATCGACGCTGGCCAAAGGCCCTGCGAATGAATCCGCTCGCCCTGGGACGCTATGCCTGGATTCAACTGGATTTGCACCATGAGGTGATCGGCCGGGGCTTGCTGCTGCAGTTTTACAATCTCTATCCCGCTCACCAGGATGCGTCAACCATGCTCTTGCGATTGGCGGATAGTCTTCAGTCCTCGAAGCACCTGCCAAGCGCAGAATTATTTTACGGATATATTTCGACCCACTACGCGGACAGCCCACAAGCGGCGTTAGCTACTGTCCGCCTGGCCACCCTGAGAGTGGAGCAGAAGGTCGCAGCCGGTAACAATCCGGTGAAGCGGAATACCGCGGGGCTCATGTATGACACCCCCTCTCCGGATCAGAACGTGGCCGACTATATCAAACGCATGCAGGTGATTGCCGCAGAACATGATCATGATGCCATCGGCAGTGAAGCGCTGTTTCATGTGGCCGCGCGTCTTGAACAGTCTGACGAGATTGCACCGGCGTTGATTGCCTATCAGCAGGTCGCCAATCGGAGCAGTGCGGGACCCGACGATCCCTGGCCGGTCAGAGCCGGCGACCGGCTCGCCATCATCTTGCATCCCTGGATGGAAGCCGCGGTGAAATCGCACGACGATTTGACGCTGACCACGCTTTTTCATCGCCATGGGCCCGCTGCTGAACGGCACTATCTGTCTTCACCGCTCTTGCTCGAAATTGCCGAAGCGCACGATCGTCTAGGATTTACGACAGAAGCCGGTCGTCTCTATCAACTGATGGCGAAAGGGACCAAGCGCCCTCTGGTCACTGAACAGGCGCTCCTGGGGCTGGCAAAGGTGTATCTCGCGCAACGCGATACCGCGGCGGCCAGAAAAGTCTTGGAACGCTATCGTTTGGAGTATCCTGCCGGCCGATTTGAGCAGGAAGCGCTCCATCTGCTTGTCCAGACCATGGCGGAAGAAGGGGATTTGGCCGGGCTGCTGCATTTCTGTCGGGCCTGGATGCTCCACCATCCCAAGCACCCGGAGCGGCCCTGGATGTATCAGCAGATGGCCACAGTGTTCCTGCGTCTCAACAAGCATGAGGAAGCGGTGATTGCGACGGAAGAGGCGTTTAAAGCAGGTGCACCGAAGACCATCGTCGCTCTGCTCAACTATGCCGATCTGCTGGCACAGATGAAGCGATATCAAGAGGCCATCGACGTCTACCACGCCGTCGTCGATAAGAAGCCCGATCAGTCTCAGCTCCAATGGGCTCGCCTGCAGATTGTCCGTGGCTGGCAGGCCTTGAAGCAACACGATCGCGCCACGGTGGCGCTCGCGGAACTCGGACAGACCGACGACTCGCTCGTGACCAGGTTTTCCAGCTCATTCCATGAAAGCATTAAACAGGAGCGGCAGTTGCCGCAGGAGGGACTATGACCATGTCAACCGCATTACATCCCGCTGAGCGAGACCTGCTTCAGGAGGCCTTTCACACGTTTGACCAAGCGGCGCATACGCTGCAACAGTCCTACTCCACGCTGACGGATCGCATTGAGCAGATGGATGCGGAACTCTCGCAGAGCAATGCCGCCTTGCGGCTGCAGCTTCAGGACAATGAAGCGATGCGGACACACCTGAGCGGAATTCTGGACTCCCTGACGACGGGCGTCCTGGTGCTGGATCTCGGCGGTCGTGTGACGCGAGTGAACGCGGCGGCCAGTCTGCTGCTCGGTCGCCACGCCGATGCGCTTCGGGGGCAATCCGCCAGCGAGCTATTGGCTGACCTCCAGCTCACCGTGAGCGAACAGCCTCAGCGGCATGAGTCTCATGTACTGACCATTGCCCAACGTTCATTGGAGACCTCTGCGGGACAGTCGTCCGGTCAACTGATCCTCATTCACGATGTCACCAAGATGTGTCAATTGGAGGAACGCCTGCAGCGCCAGCACCGCCTCGTCGCCATGGGTGAAATGGTCGGCCGCATCGCCCATGAGATTCGCAACCCGCTGGGCAGCATCGAGCTGTTCGCGTCCATGTTGCGGCGCGATCTGCAAGAGCAGCCTGCCAGCCTGACCTATGCTGAACAGATTTCTCAGGCGGTCCATGGCCTGGATCGTTTGCTGTCGAATTTGTTGATCTATACCCAACCCGAACGGACCGCGCGCGGGTGGCAGACCGTTGAAACGCTGGTGTTGGATGCCTTGACCCTCGCGGCCCACGCTATTACCAAGACCCCTGTGGATATTCGGCTGGATCTCGATCCCCGTATTCCGGCGATCTGGTGCAACGAAGGGCAGTTCAAGCAAGCGGTGTTGAATCTGATCTTGAACGCCATTCAAGCCATGCCCACCGGAGGCATTCTGACGCTCAAGCTCGTGAAGGCGGACGATCAGGCTCTTGGTGCGGATGCAATCTGCATGACGATCACCGATAACGGCCCCGGGATCGATCCGGCCCATCGGTCCAGAATATTCGATCCGTTTTTTACGACAAAGGATGAGGGAACCGGGCTCGGCCTGGCGATTGTGCATGCGATCATCGATGCCCATCATGGGCGGATCGATGTCGAGAGCCGGCTTGGGGAAGGCACGACCTTTACGATCCTGCTGCCTCATCCGATGGAACCCTCCATGGCAGATGAAGGATCTCATGGATGGAATGGTGAGGAGGAGAGACCGTCTCCCGATCCGGAGTCTGTCGCCCATGTTGAGATGATGGAGGAACGCGCCCATGAATGACCGTGAGACCGCAATGGAAGGCTCTGAGAGCCATGACCGCATTCTGATCGTCGACGATGAACCCTCGATGCGTACGGCGCTCATGGAGTCCGTGCGACGACTGGGATATGAGGTGCAAGGGGCGATCGATGGGGCCGATGCGCTGGAACGCGTCACACGCTTCCGTCCCTGGCTGGTCATTACCGATCTAAAGATGCCGCGCATCACCGGATTGGATCTTATCAAAGACATTAAGGCGCGCGCCCCGCAGACGGTGATTGTCCTCATGACGGCCTATGGGACCGTGGAGACGGCCGTTGATGCGATGAAGTTCGGGGCGAGTGACTACATACTGAAGCCGTTCTCCATGGATTTACTTGAACGGGTCATCACGAACCTCAAGGAAGGACGGGATCTCGAATCGCCCGGGACGTCGACGGCCGTGGAAGGGCGCGCGATTTTGACTCAAGACCCCGGCATGATCCGGTTGCTCAGCACCGTAGAGGGCGTGGCCGCCAGTCAAGCGACCGTCTTGATCAATGGAGAGAGCGGCACCGGAAAGGAATTGCTGGCCCGGTTCATCCATACACGCAGCCCCCGCGCCCACCGGCCGTTCATTGCCGTGAATTGCGCCGCCCTGCCGGATGGTTTGCTGGAAAGCGAGCTCTTCGGGCATGAGCGAGGCGCGTTTACCGGTGCCATGATGAAGAAGATCGGCAAGTTTGAAATGGCGCACACCGGCACCATTCTCTTGGATGAAATCAGCGAAATGAACTTAGGCTTGCAGGCCAAGCTCCTGCGGGTCTTGCAGGAACGGGAAGTCGACCGTATCGGCGGACGGGACCCCGTCGCCGTCAACATTCGGGTCATCGCAACCACGAATCGCACCCTGTATCGCGAAGTGGAACAAGGGCGCTTCCGAGAAGACTTGTATTACCGGCTCAACGTATTTCCCATCACCGTCCCGCCGCTGAGAGAACGGCCGGCCGACATTGCCTTGCTGGCGCGTCATTTTACTGGCGCCTCCGCCGTCAGAAATGGCGTCGCTCAACCGGCTTTGTCCGAGGCAGCCGTGGCGCATCTCCAAACTCTGCCGTGGAAAGGGAACGTACGGGAACTCGAAAATGTGATGGAACGCGCCGTCTTGCTCGCCGGACAGGGAACCATTCTCCCGATGCACCTTCCCGAGGCCCGTCAGGATCAGGTGGCATCCACGAGCCCGGCTCCAGCCGGCGCGCCTACTCCGGTGAACGGATCGCTCTGGGAAATGGAGCGGGAGCTCATTTTCAAGACATTATCGCGGGTAAAAGATAATCGGACCCATGCGGCGAAAGAGCTGGGAATCAGCATCCGCACCTTGAGGAATAAACTTCGGGAATATCGTGAGACGGAACAGCCGCTGACGATGTTGGAGCACTGACCGGTGCCAGATCTTCCCATCGGCATCTTGTGCCCCGGCAATCCTTGCCGAGGCCGGCGAAATGATCGGGCGATAGACGGGGCATTCTTAGGCATCGACGTTGCTATGGAACGTGAGATGGGTATTCACACAGGAGGAGGCGGCCATGGAACTGCTCGATAAGACCATGCAGTTGCTACATCGGAGTCTCGATTTGCGTAGCGCCAGGCAGCGGGTAATTGCATCCAACCTGGCCAACGAGGAAACGCCGGGGTATCGCGCCTCCGATCTGCAGTTCGCCCAACAACTGCAAGCGGCCCACAAGGGTCGATTCCCCCTCACGATGGCGGTGACACAAGGACACCATATCGGATTGCGCGGGCAGGGATATCAGACCGTCACGGGGAAGCTGACGGAAGTGCCGGCCGGCGATCTTCCTATGGATGCGAATTCCGTCAATCTGGAATTAGAGATGGCGAAGTCCTCTGATAACGCGGGGCAATACAATACGGCGGCAACCATTGCCGCTCAACGGTTCCGCCAGCTGCTCAGCGCGATTCGCGACGCCCGCTAACTGAGAAAGGAGACGCAACGATGGATATGTCTGATTCGATGGCGGTTTCGGTATCCGGGTTGGACGCTCAACGGCGTCGGCTCAACGTCATTGCGAGCAATCTGGCCAACGCCCAGTCCACGCGGACACCCGGCGGTGGACCCTACAAGCGCCGGGATGTGGTGTTTCACTCCGCTCCGGTGCCCAGTGCGTTCCAAAAAGCGTTTCGACAGGTCGCCATGGGCACGACGGCTCATGCCTTGGAAGGCGTGGCGGTGGCGCGCGTCGTCGAGGATCAGAAGCCGGGCCAGTTGATCTATGATCCGCATCATCCTGATGCGGATCCGAAAGGGTTTGTCCGTCTTCCCAACGTCAATGTGATGGAGGAGATGGTCAATATGATCGGCGCCTCGCGGGCCTACGAAGCGAACGTGCAAGCGATTAATGCGATGCGGACGATGAAGACGAAGGCGCTGGAGATCGGGAGGTAGACCATGACACCTATTCAAGGCATCTCGCCGGTTATTCCATCAATCACGGACAGAATCGCCCCGGTCGGAGCTCCGGAAGCTTCCGGACCAGGCGGGTTCATGGATACGCTCAAGAACGCCATCGGCAAGGCGAATGACGTGCAGATGCAAGCCAATCAGGCCGTCGACGCCCTGGTCACCGGCCAAACACAGGATGTCCATGGCACGATGGTCGCGTTGCAGCAGGCCGACGTCTCGTTCCAACTGATGATGCAGATTCGCAACAAGCTCGTGACGGCCTATGAAGAAATTCAGCGGATGCAAGTGTGACCTAAGCCTGTTGAGGCGGATGAGGTAAACCAGCTGTATGTTTTCGAAATTCTCGATCAATCAACGCATGATCATCCTGGTTGCGCTGGCGGGCTCAGTCGCCGGTTTGATTGCGCTCGCGCTGTGGACGCAACAGCCGGATATGCAGGTGCTCTTCACGAATCTCAACAGCGAAGATGCCTCGTCGATAATCGATAAGTTGAAGGAATCGAAGACGCCCTACGACACGACGGGCGGAGGGGCCACGATTCTTGTTCCTACCGCGCAAGTCCATGACCTGCGGTTGACGTTGGCGAGCCAGGGGATCCCCAAAGGCGGCGGCGTCGGCTACGAGATTTTCGATCGCACGAACATCGGGATGTCTGAATTCGTTCAAAAGCTGAATTACCGGCGCGCACTCCAGGGAGAGTTAGCGCGCACGATTGCGCAGATGCCTGAAGTGGAACGCGCTCGCGTCCATTTGGCGATTCCAGAACGGCGGCTGTTTGCCGCGGAGCAAGAGCGACCCAGAGCCTCCGTGGTTGTCTCACTCAGAAATGCTCAAACGTTGAGCAAGGGGCAAGTGCAGGGCGTCGTGCATCTGGTGGCCAGCAGCGTGGAAGGATTGCAGGCTCGTGATATCACCGTCGTCGACGGCCACGGCCATCTCCTCTCATCAACGGCCCAGGACGAAACGGCCGGCCTGACCAATACACAGCTCGAATATCAGCGCACGATTGAAAAGGATATCGAAGGCCGGATTCAGTCGATGCTCGAACGAATCGTCGGAGTGAATAAGGCAGAGGTCCGGGTTTCCAGCCTGATCGATTTCCGGAAAGTTGAAACGACGGAAGAGCGGTACGATCCCAACGGGCAGGTCGTCCGGAGCGAACAGCGCGGCCAAGAGAAGGCCAACGGCGTCAATGGCTTGTCCGGCGGCGTGCCGGGCGTGCAATCCAACGTGCCTCCGGGGACGGAAGCGGAGCCGACGCAGACGAGCTCCAATGCGACGCAAACGAAGAATGAAACGGTCAATTACGAAATCAGCCGTACCGTCTCCCGCATCGTCGAGCCGATCGGGGCCATCAAGAAACTTTCGGTGGCGGTCCTGGTGGATGGCACCTACGAAACGCCTAAAGCCGGGGAAGGGGAGACGGCCGACAAGCCGACCGGGGAGGTCGTCAAGAAGTATATTCCCAGAACTGAAGAAGACCTCAAGCGCATCGAAGACATCGTCAAAAAGGCGATGGGCTATTCGACCGAACGCCAGGACCAGGTTCAGGTCGTGAATGTCCAATTCGGGTTTGGTCCTGAAGAACCGGCGACGGCGACGGTCGAGGCGGTCGCAGAGACCACCCAACCCTGGATGCCGTATATGCGATATGGCGTCGGAGCTTTGTTATTCCTGCTCATTCTCTTCTTTGTCGTTCGGCCCCTCATTGCGATGCTGGGGGGCTCGGCGGTGGATGCGACGACGGCGGAAGCCGCTTCGCCGGCCTTGCCCGCTCCCGTCAGCGCCGTGGAAGCCTCGCTGGAATCGAGTGCCAGTCGCGCTCAAATCGTCGATATGGCCAGGAAGAATCCTGATGGCACTGCGGTGGTCGTGAAACAGTGGTTGAAAGGCAATGCCTAGCCATGGCCGGTGAACCCAAACAGATGTCCGGCGAACAGAAGGCGGCCATTCTGCTTCGAGCCATCGGAGAAGAAGCGGCTGCCCAGGTCATGAAGCAACTCGATCCCAAAGAGATCAAGAAGCTCGGACATTACATGAATGGGACCGCGAACATCTCAAAAGAAGACGAAGCTGTGGTGATTTCTGAATTCGAAAGTGCGAGTGCGACGGGAGAGGTGCAATTCAAGGGGAACGAATATATCCGCAGTGTCTTAATCAAGGCGCTGGGACCGGACAAAGCCAAAGCCATCATCGAATCGATGACGCGGAAATCCTATCCCGGCCTGGAAGCGTTGAAGTGGGTCGAAGCCAAATCGTTAGCCAGCATGATCAAAATCGAGCATCCCCAAACCATCGCCGTCATTCTGGCGCATCTGGAGAGTGAGCAAGCCAGTCAGTTGCTCGTCCAACTGCCGGAGTTCCTGCGAGGCGATGTCGCCTTGCGGCTGGCGACCATGGATGAGGTCCAACCCGACGTCTTGGAGGAACTCAGCAACACGATGCAGGAAGCGCTGTTGTCGAACACCGGGATGCGGGCTCAATCGCTGGGTGGGACGGAGATGATGGCCGACATCATGACCCGGCTCGACAAGAATACCGAAGGCAACATCATGGCCAAAATTGCGGAGAAGAGTCAGCCGCTGGCCGATGCCATCCGAGCCCTGATGTTCGTCTTCGACGATCTGATCAAGCTCGATGATCGCGGCATGCAGGAATTGATGAAGGAAATCAGTAAAGAAGATCTGCCGATGGCACTTCGTGGCGCCAACCCGAATATTAAAGAGAAATTCTTCAAGAACATGTCGAGCCGGGCGGCTGAGATGCTCAAGGACGACATGGAGTCCAAGGGGCCGGTCAAGATTACGGATGTGGAGAAATCTCAGCAGAACATCCTCAAAGTCTGCCGCAAGCTGGAAGAAGAAGGCCGCATCGTGGTCGCCGGAGCCGGCGAGGAGATGCTGTAAATGGCTACGAGCGTCTCACTTCCCGCGAGAGCGTCGGCGCCGTCGGCGATGGGATCTCCGAAACTACATGGTTCCATTCTCGTCGTCGATGACGATGAGATCATACGGAATCTCTTTGTCGAGCTCTTTCGATCGGAAGGAGTGGCCATTCGTGTCGCCGGGACCGCCGGAGAAGCGCTGGCAATGGTGAAACAAGCCCCGCCGGCTCTCGTGATGGTCGATGTGACATTACCCGATCTGGATGGGATTCAGCTATTGGAGCAGATCCAGGCCTGTGACCAGCGAGTCATCAGCGTCGTGATGACCGGGGCGCCGAGCGTCGAGCTGGCCGTACGGGCGATGAAAGCCGGCGCCGCCGAATTCTTCATGAAGCCGATTCAGAATGATGTCGTGCTGATGACCGCTCGACGGTTGCTCGAACTGCATGCATTGCGCGCGGAAAACACGGTCTTGAAACACGCCGTCGTGCGAGCCGGCGGGTTGCGCGTGCAAAGTATGGTGTTGCAATCATTCGGCGAAGACGGTGTGACACGGGGCCAAGACGGACTGACTGAATTTGAACGCGGCATTGCCGAAGGCGAACGCCGCGCCTGCGCCCGGGACGAGGAGCGCCGGCGCCATGAACGGACGGTACTCGCGAATGCCGTGAGAAAGTTCGATCAAGCCTGGCTGGCCTTGCATCAAACGGTGGAAGAAGAAGTGGTGAGCCTGGCCTTTCAAATCGCGACAAAAGTCCTTCACGACCGCGCCGACCAGGTCAAAGACCAAGTGGTGGCGCAGGCCAAGACGGCGCTGGCGGCGTTGAAAGAGTCCGGCCGAGTGACGATCACGGTGCATCCCGCCGACGCCGCAACGCTCGAAGCGCTGCGGGGCGAATTGAGCCAGGTCGGCGATCTCACGCTCTCGCTTCATATTGAGCCGGATATCACACTGTCCAGGGGGGGGTGTATCGTGCAGACGGCCAACCGCGTGGTGGACGCGTCGCTCGATACGCAACTGACTCGACTGGGCGAAGCGCTTCGCGCACGAGGATCACATGTCGCTCAGTGATCTGCTTGATCAGGTTGAACCATTGGATATTACGGGCCGCGTGGCTCAGGCCGTCGGTCTGGTCATTGAAGGAACCGGCGCCCGCTCGACCGTTGGTGATATCTGTCACATTACGAGAGAAGACGGCAAAGGAGTGATTCCGGCGGAGGTGGTGGGCTTCCGAGGGGATCGTGTCTTGCTGATGCCGCTTGGGGAAATGCAAGGGATCGGACCTTCGAGCCGCATCGCGATGACCGGTCAAGCGGCCGGACTCGCGGTGGGGCCGGCCCTGCTCGGACGGGTCTTGAATGGATTGGGGGAGCCGTTAGACGGCAAAGGCCCTCTTATCGCACAGACGCATTACCCACTCCGGACGAGTCCGCCGAATCCGCTGTCTCGGAACCGGATCACGACCCCCTTGGATCTGGGTGTGCGGGCGATCAATGGCTTCTTGACCTGCGGCCGCGGACAGAAAGTCGGGATTTTCGCCGGATCAGGCGTCGGGAAGAGCGTCTTGCTCGGCATGATCAGCCGCTATACGCAAGCGGATGTCAATGTCATCGCCCTGATCGGCGAACGCGGGCGTGAGGTGAACGAGTTTCTTGAACGCGATCTGGGAGCGGAGGCGCTGAAGCGATCGGTCGTCATTGTGGCCACATCGGACCAACCGCCGATGGTTCGGTTGCGAGCCTCCCTGGTGGCCACCTGCATTGCGGAATACTTTCGCGACCAAGGGCGTCAGGTCCTTCTGATGATGGACTCACTGACTCGGTTGGCCTACAGCCAACGAGAAGTGGGGTTGGCGATCGGCGAACCCCCGACGACGAAAGGCTATACGCCGTCGGTATTCGCCATGCTGCCCAAGCTATTAGAACGGGTGGGGACGGGACCCGGAGTCGGCACGATTACAGGGCTGTATACGGTCCTCGTGGACGGCGATGATCTATCCGACCCGATTGCGGATACGGTGCGCTCTATCTTGGATGGACATATCGTGCTGTCGCGCGCCCTCGCGGCGCAAAACCACTTCCCGGCCATCGACCTGCTCCAAAGCACCAGCCGCGTCATGCGCGATATTGTGACGCGTGAGCATGAGGCCGCGGCGCGCCAAACGATCGAGTTGATGGCGAGGTATCGGCAATCTGAAGATCTTATTCTTCTCGGCGCCTATAAGCAGGGGATGAATGCGGCACTGGATCGGGCCGTACGCGGACAAGACGCCATCAACGGGTTTCTCCGTCAGGCGGTTGAACAACCGGCTGATTTCGCTTCGTCGAGACAGGACCTTCTGACCTTGGCACAACAGACATGAGCGTCCAATCGTTGCAGCACTATCGTGTCCAAGTCGAGGAGCAGCTCAAAATGGAGCTCGCTGAGGTCACCCAGCAACTCCTCCAGGCGGAACAATCGATTGCACGCTTGGCGGACGACCAGCGGCAGCAGGAGGAACGGTACCGTGAGGAGACCCGCCGAGGATTGACCATTGAGCAATTGCTGCAGTGGCAATCCCACTTTGAAGCGCAAGCAGCCGCAACGGAGCAGGCCCGTCGAACCATGGCGCATCGGCAACTGCAATGGGACGAGGCCCGCACCAAGCTGGTGGCCGCGAGCCAGGATCGCCGCACATTGGATCGCCTGATCGCGCGGTACCGGGAGGCGGCGCAAACGGAAATACGCCGCCGCGAGCAACTGGCGACGGATGAGTCCGCCCATCATCGATTCGCCGGCCAGGGAGATGCGTTGTCATGAAGAATAGACACGCGAGTGCAGTCTCCGATCGCATCACATTGCGGCATGCCGTGAAGTCTCAACCAGTCCTTACACGATCAGCGCGGCGCTCCCATCTCTGGACGCTAGCTGGAGGCGTCACAGGATCGGTCTTTCTGTTGTGGGTGATGGTGCAGCTGGGCCAGGCCTCATCAGAGCCGCAGCCTAAGTCGGCCAAACCTGCTGTTGCGGCAGCGACGTCTGTCTCGCCTGCACCTACCGGGGGAGCTGAAACGGCTGCTGACACAACCGCCGCACCTGCCACGCAAGGACCGGCAATCGAGACGCCCAGAGAAATCATCGAGATGTTAGATCAGCGTAAGAAGGATCTCGATCGCCGCGAAGTGGCCGTCAGGCAAGAAGAAGAGCGTCTCCTCGCTCTCAAGACAGAACTCGAGGGGATTCTCACCAGGAATGAAGCGATGCAGAAGAAGCTTGAGGAGTCTCGGCGACTGCATCAGAAGCAAACGACAGAACAGAAAGCCCAGCAGGACCAGTTTATCGCCGATCGAAAAGCTCTGTACTCCAAGCATGCCCAGGATCAGAAGACGCAAAGCCAGGCGCAGCTCGCCAAGATGTACGAATCCATGCCGTCCGAAGAAGCCGCAGCCAGACTCGAAAAGATGCCGGAACACAAGGCGATCGAAATTCTCCGCATCGTCAAGCCAAAAACCGCCGGAGCGATTCTTTCTCAGGTCCGTGTGGAACGGGCCGCAAAGCTCACCGAACAGTTGCTCGTTCAAGCCCCCTAAGCCTGTCCGCCGTGCAGGTGGATGCATCTTGCCTACGGGATAGGAAGTTCTTTCCCCCTTCTTAAAACCTGCTGAGCACGCCTCGTTCATTTCCATCAATTGGCGCAGAGTTTGTGGTGAGGTGAACTGGCACGAGGCTTGAACTATGCCGGTGCGTGTCATCTGAGAATCATAGGGAAACCTGAAGCCATGATGGATCTTCAACTACCTCAGATCGCCTCTGTCACCACTCCCGGTACATCCGGCGCCTCCGGCACCCAGAGCGCTCCTCGCCCAGGACAAGGAGGAGGTAAACGAGAATCAGCCGGATCCGGCAAATCGTTCTCGTCTGAATTGCGTGAGGTTCGTACGGCTAAGGAGCCGCGTCACGAGATGGGGCGCAGCCAAACAGAGAGTGACGAGACCGATGTCCCCATGTCTTCGGACGAGTCTGCGCCCACAACAACGGCATCGACGGCCTCCGGCGCAGCCAGGGATGAACAGGCGGGCGACAGGTCGTCCGAACCTTCCCGGCACGACTCCGACGCCGTCACCGCATCGCCGCTGCCCGATGTGACGACCCAAAGCGTCTTACTCGCGCTGATCGCTCAGCCCATTGCCACAACCGAGGGTCCGGCCCTGATGCAGACCTTATCGGGTGAACAGACGAACAGCGCCGTGGAGTCCGTGATGCCTTCTGTCATGGAGGACGGGACATCGTTGCCGGTCACGGCGGCGGACTCCTCCACATTTCCACAGATCGAGAAGAAGGAGATGACGGGGAAGCCCGCAGACCCCACGACAACCATTCAAGCAGGGACAGGCCTTCCCGCTGCTGACGATACGACCATGCTGCAGAGTGCTTCGACGGACCACGATGCCACGTTGAGGAGTGCGGTTCAGCCGACTCCCGACGAGCTTCGCAATCTTCAGCAGGAGAAACCGGCATTCCAGCCAGCCCCTGAGGAACAGCCCCATGCGTCATCGCAAAGTGAGGGAATGAGTGAGTCGATGGCCCTGCCAAATGATCTGCGCACTCAAGTGGGGGAGGATCTCAATGCCGGCACCGCGCTCGCAGCCCGACAGATCCAGGGGCCGGAAGACAACCGGCCGGTTGCTACGGAGCGCCCGATTCCGGCAGAACAGGCCCCTGAACCTCAAGAAGACGTCGCGCCGCGTCGGCTGGCGGTTCCCTCGACCGGTTGGCAGGAGCCCACACAGCAGGATGATGAACGCGGGATGGAATGGTCCGGCCGCGACCATCGCGAACGCCACGCGGCAGATCAGGCCATGGCACAGTCCGCCATGCCGGAGCTCTCTGCGCCGGCGACGCCATCACACTCCTCGCTGATGACCAACGGGATGGATCACCGGGCGTTTTCTTCCGCGCCTTCGGCCAAGCTTTCTGCCGACACCCAGCCTACTGCAGCAACTCCTCCTCTTCAGCCGACCGATTGGATGCCAGGGCCTTCAACGAACCAGACCAAATCGATGATGCTAGAGCTTTCTCAAGCCGATCTGGGTCGGGTGAATATCCGCGTCGCGGTCAATCAGGATACCGTGCACACGCATTTCGTATCAGAGCGGAACGAGTTAGGACAGTATCTGATGAATGGGCAAGACCGACTGCAGTCAGCGTTGAACGCGTCAGGATTGGATCTAGGGCGATTCCAGGTCGACATTGATCGCCAGAGCGCCGGACGGTCCTTCCAAGAGCCGACATCCCAAGGACAGTCTCGTGGCGATACGCCACAGGGAGAAGGGCGGAACTCAGGACCGGGGCGCGAAGAGGCGGCGCGCGACACCACCCCGCGCCGCGGCATGTTGAATCTTGTGGCATAGCGATAAGGAAATCGGATTATGGCAACCATTAGCCCAGCAACATCACAAACGACCCCCGGTGTCACGGCTCCAACGAGCGGCGGGATCGCCGGCGCCTTGAGCGGGAACCAGCAAATGGGCCAGAACGACTTCCTCAAGCTTCTGGTCACGCAGCTGAAGAATCAGGACCCACTGAAGCCGATGGACAATACTGCGTTTGTTGCGGAGTTGGCCCAATTCAGTCAGTTGGACCAGAGCACCAAGCAAGTCCAACTGTTGGAAAAGAGTATCGCCCAACAAACGGATGCGATGCAGTACACCCTGTTGCCGATGATTGGGCGCAACGTGCAGGTCGAAGGCTCGCTCATCGACTTGAACAACGGACCGGCAAAACTCACCTACGCGTTGGAGCGTGAAGCGACCACCGTGCGGGTGACCATTCAGGACGCACAAGGGAAGGCCATTCGCATCTTGGACTTGGGCACACAGAGTGCGGGCAAGCAGGAAGTGCAGTGGGACGGACGCAACCAGAACGGTCAACCGATGCCGAACGGAACCTATCAGTATCAAGTCCTGGCAAAAGACGCGAAGGGCGCAGCGGTACTGGCCGCACCAAGCGCGACGCTAAAGATCTCCGGTGTGCGGATGGTCAACGGCACCCCGCAACTGGCTTCCGGCGACTATGTGATTGACCGGAAAGACATTGTCGAACTGCGATAAATCGAACGAGAGAGCATTTGCTACAAAGGAGGGTCTGATCCATGGGTATTCTGTCGTCCCTGTTTGCCGGTGTGAGCGGTCTCAATGCCAACGGCACGGCGTTGTCGGTCATCGGTAACAACATCGCCAATCTCAGCACGGTCGGGTTCAAAGGGAGTCGTGCGACCTTTGCCGACTTGATCAGTTCCTCGATCTCAGGCGGATCAGGCTCAGTGCAGACCGGAATCGGTGTGGCCCTCACCTCCGTGCAGGGGGATTTCACCCAGGGCTCGCTGGCGACCTCTTCGAACGTGCTCGATCTGGCGATCGACGGCAACGGGTTCTTTGTCATGAAAGATGCGCAGAACGGGACGTTCTATGGACGTAACGGCCTCTTCCGCTTGAACAAAGACAGTGTCGTGGTCGACCCGACCGGATTCAAACTGCAGGGATTCCTCGCTGACACGACCGGGACCATCACCGGCAATATCGGTGACATCGCGCTGCCGACCACGACCGCGGCACCGAATCCCACTACGACCGCGCTCTTGGCCGCCAACCTGAACTCCGGCACGGCGACAACCGGAATCCGAGGCAACATTATCGGATCGTCCGCTTCGGTGACGACCTCGGCAGCCGGCAATAATGCCTTTACCATCAATCTGAACGGCGACGGAGTCCAGACCGTGACAGTTGCGAACGGTCTCACTGGGTCGGCGCTCGCCAGCGCCATCCAGAGCGCCGTGCGCAGCTTGACGGCAACAAACCCGTACGTGCAAGCTGCCTATGACGGCTTCGAAGCCACAGTGGGCGCAAGCAACATTTTCACCTTCCGATCGGGCATCTCAGGGACAACCAATGATGCAGCGGCCAATACCGGTGCTGTTATCGTCGCCGCCAGCGGCGCCAATACGCTGGCCGCGAACTTGAACATGCTCGCCGGCACCTCAACCACCGGCACAGATTTCGATGTGACCGATCCGGTCGGCACTTCCAACTTCACCACGTCGCTCACCGTCTATGACTCACTGGGGAACGACCATCTGTTGACCACCTATTTCACCAAGGTCGGCTCGAATACCTGGAATTATAATGTGGTTTCACCCACCGCTGATATCAATACGGCTAACTACCACTCCAGCAATATCGATACGACACTCGGAATTGTTCGAGTCGGAGCCGGAACGTTGACGTTCGGGACCGATGGGACGCTGCAGCGTGAAGGGCCCGTGATTCGATTCGATACGAATACGGCGGCGGGTACCGTGGGGACCGTTCCGGGGGAATTGCAGGTCGACTTTGTCGGAGCCACGCAAGACCAGCTCATCGATTTCAATTTCGGCGATAGCGTCATTACGGACGGAGGGAACGGGCTGACCGGATCGACGCAATTCGGCTCCACCTCCGCATTGGTCCAGCAGACCCAAGACGGCTATGCCGCCGGATCTCTTCAGGCCTTTAGCGTCGATACGAACGGCACCATCAGCGGCCGGTTCTCCAATGGACAACTGCGCGCGTTGGCTCAGGTGGTTCTTGCGAGGTTCCCGGATCCGATCGGCTTGACCCGGACCGGCAAGAACACGTTTGCCGAATCAGGCAACTCAGGCCAGCCGGTGACGGGTTCCCCGGATAGCGCCGGCCTCGGTCGCGTCCTGTCCAATTCGTTGGAGCTCTCGAACGTCGATCTCGGTCAAAGCTTCATCGATATGATTGCCGCGCAACGGGGTTTCCAGGCCAACTCCCGCGTCATCACAACGTCAGACGAAATTCTTCAAGAACTCGTGAATTTGAAACGGTAAGTAACGCGCCTCTGCCGGGGTGAGTTCCTACAAGAACTCACCCCGGCTTCCCTCTCTCTCTTTCCATTCTCGAGCCTCCTGTAGATCACCAGCAGGGCACGGGGCCTCACCTCACTTCACCGTCAGATTTCTGACAGCGTCAAGGGACCGGCTCCTCACGGGCGGTCTTCTGATCATTTCTTCCGATGAGCCCGTTCATCACAGGCATTTGGCGTGTAGTTGTCTGCCAACTCCATGACAGGCGACTCAATCTCAGATGGCATATCCATTGCACAAACCCCTGTGACGACAATTGTGCGTGCGAATTGAGGAGGTCTCCATGTCAGACGAACCAGCAGCAACCCCAGAACCAGGCAAGCCCGCGGCGCCAGCGCCCGCGCTTCCTATTAAGCTTCTCATTATCGTCGTCGCCGCGGCGCTCGTCGCCGGACTCGGCGGCGCGTTTGTGATCGTGAAATTCATGGGCGGTCACAGTAGCGGAGGAGGAGAGGCGGCGGAGGAGCATAAGACAGAAGCCGTCGCGAAATCGGAGGGGCATGGCGAACCGGCCGGAAAGGGCGCCGCCGGAGCCGCGCCAGGCGTCGTGTTCGATCTGGACCCGTTCATTGTCAATCTCGCCGACGCGCCGGATATCCGCTACCTCAAGATGACCATTAAGTTAGAGGTGGAGAATGAAGGGGTTTCGGCGAATCTCGCCGCTCGCATTCCTCAATTGCGCGACACCATCCTGGTGTTGCTGTCGAGCAAAGACTCTACGTCGATTCGGAGTCCGCAAGGCAAATTTCAACTCCGCGATGAGATTACCCAGCGGATCAACGGCCTGCTGCCTAAGCCAGGCGTGAAAACCGCCTACTTTACGGATTTCGTCGTCCAGTAGATCGAAGACTATGGAAAAGATTCTTTCACAAGATGAGATCGATGCGCTGTTGAACGGCGTGGTCTCCGGCGAGGTCGAAACAGCGCCACCGGCGGAAGCTGCGGCTGAAGCCACCACCGGCGTGAAGGGGTACGATCTCCTCAATCAGGAGCGCATTATCCGGGGACGCATGCCGACCCTGGAGATGATTAACGACCGGTTTGTTCGACGCCAGGCCGTGGCGTGGACCGGCGTGTTGCGCGAAGCGATTGAATTTGTGGTGGTCGGAACGCAGGTCATCAAATTCGGCGAATTTCTGAAAAAGATTCCGATGCCATCGTCCCTCAACGTCTTTCACATGGCTCCCCTGCGAGGCAGCGGGCTGTTTGTGATGGATGCCTTTCTGGTCTACCTCCTGGTGGATTATTTTTTCGGAGGCAAGGGACAAACTCATGTGAAGCCGGAAGGGCGGGATTTTACCGCCGTCCAACTACGCATGATCAAGAAGCTGCTCATGCTGGCGCTCGCCGACCTTGAGAAAGCCTGGCAGGCGATTATGCCGGTGAAAGTGGACTATGTGCGTTCCGAGAGCAACCCCCAATTTGCCATGGTCGTGACGGCCTCAGAGGTCGTCATCGTGGTGACGCTGCAAGTCATCATCGGCGAGACCACGCGGGATTTATTCGTGGTGTATCCCTATTCGATGCTCGAACCCATTAAGGAAAAGCTCTACTCGGGGCTGGTGTCGAATCAGTTGGAACAGGATGGATCCTGGAACAGCAAATTCCGCGACTTGATCCACGAGTGCGAACTGCCGATCGCCGTGAAGCTCGGTTCCACCACCGTCACCGTCCAGGACGTGCTGAATTTCGCGCCCGGCGATGTGGTGATGTTGGACCAGCGCCCCGGTAATCCGTTGGAGTGTTATGTCGAGGATTATCTCAAGTTTCTGGGAAGCCCTGGGGTATTTAAGGGGAATCACGCCTGTCGCGTCACGAAGGTGCTGACTTAACTCGTACGTAGGGGAGACGACCGTATGGCTGACGACGATGCCAATCAATCCGCTGACACCACGACTCAGGAGCCGGTCGCCGCAACGCCGGCCTCGTTTCCGCCGGTGACGAACACCGCGGTGGCGGAACAGACGAAGAATATCGATTTCATTCTCGATATTCCGATGAAGGTTTCCATCTATGTCGGCTCGACGAAGATGGCCATTCGCGACCTCTTGCAGCTCGCGCAGGGCTCGGTCATCGAACTCGATAAGTTGGCCGGGGAACCGATGGAAGTCATGGTGAACAATAAGCTGGTAGCCAAAGGCGAAGTGGTGGTGGTGAATGAAAAGTTCGGTATCAGGCTCACCGATGTGGTGAGCGCTGCGGAACGTGTCAAGCAGCTGGCCTAAGCAATAGGGGAGCGATACCGTGGTTGACGTGTGGGACAGCATGGGCCGAACAATCTTGGCGTTGGGGACGGTCCTGCTTCTCATGGGAGCCGTCGCCTGGGTTGCCCGGCGAGTGTTCTCGCAACGCATCGGCACGCCCGGTGGCACGCCCCTCATCCAGGTCATCGCGAACAGTTACCTGGCCCCACGACAATCGATCGCCCTCGTGGCCATTGCCGGTCAATATTTTGCCGTCGGAGTGACGTCAGAGACGTTGATTCCTCTCGGTCGTATCGACGCCACAGAACATCTGGCGACCCTCGTATCAGCCTCCGGTCAGACCGGTACTTCGTGCGGAATCTCTCCTCACAACCTACTGTCGGCTGACTGGTGGCAGCATGTGGCCAACGCATTCGGGCAGGGAAAGCAAGGCGGACCGCATGCATAGCCTGACGCACGTGGCAACGCCGTGGACCAGGCTCATTCTGATGGGGATTCTGATCCTTCTTGGCCTGGGGCTGGCGGCGCCGGAGCCGGTCTGGGCAGCGGGTCCCTCGGTCAGTATCGATCTGGGATCGGATTCGCCCAAGCAGACGGCCGTCGTCATCCAGATTCTGATCCTCATGACGGTGCTCTCGCTGGCGCCGGCCCTCTTTATCATGGTCACGTCATTTACGCGGATCGTGATCGTCCTCTCGTTCCTCCGCCAGGCCCTTGGGACGCAGTCGGTTCCCCCGAATCAAGTCCTGCTGGCGCTCGCCTTGTTTCTCACGATGTTCATCATGGCCCCTGTGGGACAGCAAGTGTACAGCGACGCGCTGCAACCGTTGTTGGCAGAACAGCTTTCCTATGAAGATGCCTGGAAGAAAGGTATCGAGCCAGTCAGAGGATTCATGTTGCGCCAGCTACGGGACAAGGACCTGGAGCTCTTTATTACGCTCAGCAAGATCCCGAAACCGGAAAAGCTTGCGGATGTACCGACGCATGTCGTCATCCCGGCCTTCATTCTCAGTGAGCTCCGTATCTCCTTTCAGATCGGTTTCTTGATCTATATCCCATTCCTGATCGTGGACATGGTGGTGGCCAGCATTCTCATGTCGATGGGCATGATGCTCTTGCCGCCGGCAGTCATTTCATTGCCGTTCAAACTCATTTTATTTGTCCTGGCCGACGGATGGTATCTCGTCGTCGGCTCGATGGTAAGGAGCTTCCAGTAATCCTATGACACCGGAATTAGTCACGGAACTCGGACGGCAGGCATTGGAAACGACCATCATGGTCTCGGCACCCATCTTGGGGTTGAGTTTGCTGGTGGGCTTGGCCGTGAGCGCCTTTCAAGCGATGACACAGTTGAATGAGCCGACCCTGAGTTTTGTGCCCAAGGTCTTAACGCTCTTCGGCGCCATTCTCGTCTTTTTACCCTGGATGTTAGGCATCATGACGAGTTTCATGACGAATCTCCTGACCAATATTCCTGATTACATTCGCTAGGACGGTATGGGACTGACGCAAACCATTCTCATCCTTCTTCCGCAATTCCAGGCGTTTCTTGTCCTGATCTCCCGCATTGGGGGGTTGCTGGCCGCGCTGCCGGTCTTCAGCGGACGGACGATTCCGGTCAAGGTCAAGCTCGGCTTAGTGCTGACGCTGAGCCTGATGCTGGCTCCGTCGATTCCGATGCCTACCCTGTCGCTCGATCCAATGATCTTGGTCGGTGGCATGCTCAGCGAGATGGCGATTGGCGTCACCATCGGACTGGCGGTGCGGTTGATGTTCGGCGCATTGGAAGTGGCCGGCGAAATCTTGGGTATCCAAATGGGGTTCGGGGCGGTCCATCTGTTCGACCCGACGACCTCCGTCCAAACCCCGATGGTCGCGCAGTTTTTCACCATGCTGGCCTCGTTGATCTTCCTCTCATTGAACGCGCATTTATTTGCCATGGCGACCATCATCCACAGTTATGAGGCCATCCCGGCGTTCGGCGCCCATCTGTCCTCGCATCTGGGAGAAGAGATTCTCCTGCTGTCACAACGGATGTTTACGATCGGTATGAAATTGGCCGCGCCGGTGCTGATTACTATTTTGCTCATCAATGTCCTTATGGCCTTGCTCGGTCGCGCCGTTCCGCAAGTCCAGGTCTTTGTCTTAAGCTTTCCCATTACGATTGCCGGCGGATTGCTCGTCCTCAGTCTCGGAATGCCCTTTACTGTCGCCTTGATCGGGTCGGAGTTCGAACAGCTCCAGCTCACGATTGAAGCCTTACTGCGGAGTCTCGGACGTGGCTGAGTCAGAGTCAGATAAGAGCAGCCGGACAGAAGAGGCGACTGAGAAACGTAAGTCGCAGGCCAGGACCGATGGACAGGTCGCCATAAGCCGCGACGTCGGTACTGCGGCGGTCCTCATAGGAGGGGTCGGATTTCTGGCGATCGGTGTGCCGATCGGACTGCGCCAACTGACCGACGTGACGCGGCGCGGGCTGTCGTTGTCGTTCGATGAAACGTTCTGGAAAGCGCTGACGGTTGAACATATCCATACCATTGTCGTGCAGATCAGTGTGACCACGATGGTGCTGATCCTTCCCATCCTCGGCGTGGTGCTCTTTATGGGGACCGGCGCATCACTGGCGCAAACAGGATTTATGTGGCGGCCGAACGCGCTGCA
The DNA here is from genome assembly GCA_030692565.1 of Nitrospira sp. Lineage (NCBI taxonomy): Bacteria > Pseudomonadati > Nitrospirota > Nitrospiria > Nitrospirales > Nitrospiraceae > Nitrospira > Nitrospira sp. The sequence continues at coordinate 50,857 of JAUYAO010000026.1, read as the reverse complement.
GCCCAGTTTCAGCAAGCTCAATCCGATCAAGGGGTTGGGCAAACTGTTTTCCACCAGATCGGTGATGGAGCTCATCAAGGGTCTCGTGAAGATTGCCATCATCATGGCGGTGGCTCTCTTTACCGCCCGTCGCGATCTGCTCATGGTACCGGGCCTCATGGATTACGACCTGCCGGCGGCGATCGAAATGGCCGGGCACCTCACGCTAAAAGTGGCGACGGGTGTCGTGGGCGCATTGGCCGTCCTCGCCGCCGTGGACTACATATACCAACGGTTTGAGTGGTCCCGTGATTTGCGCATGACCAAAGAAGAAGTGAAGGAAGAGCACAAGGCATCTGAAGGCGATCCGTTAGTCCGTGGCCGTATCCGATCTGCGCAACGCGATCTTGCCAAGAAACGCATGATGGCGGCGGTGAAGACCGCCGATGTCGTGGTCACCAACCCCACGCACCTGGCGGTGGCATTGAAGTATGACGCCACCCAAAAGGCCGCTCCGTTCGTGGTGGCCAAGGGGGCCGGTTTTATCGCGGAGCGTATTCGCAAACTGGCTCGTCATCATGGGGTGGCGGTGGTCGAAAATAAGCTGGTGGCCAGAACGCTGTATCGGCTGGTCGATATCGGGAAAGAAATCCCGTCGAATTTATATCGCGCCGTCGCCGAAATTCTGGCCTTTGTCTACCGGGCCAGAGGGATCAACCCCGGACAGTTATAAGAAGGGCTGTATTACATGGCATCCACGACCACTGTGTCTCCAGTCGAGCATCCACCACTCCTCAAGCATCCCGACATCGTCATGTCCGTGGGTGTCGTCGGCGTGCTCATGGTCATGCTGTTACCGCTTCCGCGGTTTCTATTGGACCTGTTGCTCAGCTTCGACATCACGATTTCAATCATCATTTTGCTGGTGGGACTACAGGTCCGCCGGCCGATGGACTTTTCGGTATTCCCTTCGATTCTCCTGATGGTCACGCTCCTCCGGCTGTCCCTGAATATTGCGTCGACCCGCCTGATTCTGTTGCATGGCAATGAGGGGGCGGCGGCGGCAGGGGAAGTCATCCGCACGTTCGGCACCTTTGTCGTCGGCGGAAATTACACCGTAGGTCTCGTGGTCTTTGCCATCCTGGTGATCATCAATTTCGTCGTCGTCACCAAGGGCGCCGGCCGCGTCGCTGAAGTCGCCGCCCGCTTCACGTTGGATGCCATGCCGGGTAAGCAGATGGCCATCGATGCCGACTTGAACGCCGGCCTCATTAAAGAAGATGAAGCCAGACGGCGGCGGAAGGATATCGCGGAAGAAGCGGACTTTTACGGCGCCATGGACGGTGCCAGCAAGTTTGTGCGAGGGGATGCGGTCGCGGCCGTCATCATTGTGGTGGTGAATATCGTCGGAGGACTGACCATCGGCATTCTCCAGCAGGGGATGAGCCCAGGCCTGGCGGCGCAAACGTACACGCTCTTGACGGTCGGCGAAGGCCTGGTCGCTCAAATTCCGGCCCTCATCGTCTCGACCGCCACCGGTATGATCGTGACGCGCGCGGCCTCAGAAAACGACCTCGGCGCGGAGATGACACAGCAACTCCTCAATTCACACCGAGCCGTGGGAACGGCCGGAGGAATCCTGCTGGCCCTCGGCCTGGTGCCGGGGCTGCCGCATCTGGCCTTCCTGGTCCTCGGAGCCGGCGTGTGCTGGATCGCCTACCATCTCTATCAACGGGAGCAGACGCCGGAGACTCAGGCTCCTCCGCCCGTGACCGCAAAGGTTGAAGAACCGGTCGCCCACATCGCGCCGCTCGATCTGATGGAAGTGCAAGTGGGATACGGCCTGATCAACCTCGTTGAAGGCACGCAGGGCAATACACTCCTGGAGCGCATCAAGGGTCTGCGGAGGCAGTTTGCCGAATCCATGGGATTTCTCGTCCCTCCCATTCATATCCGGGACAATTTGCAGCTGCGCCCGAATGAATACGCGATCATGCTCAAGGGCGTCGAAGTCGCCAAGGCTGAAGTGCTTCCGGGCCATGTACTGGCGATCGATCCCGGCACGGCGCAACGCGGGATGGTCCAAGGTATTCCCACCAAGGAACCGGCCTTCGGTTTGCCGGCATTGTGGGTCGTCGAGGACCAGCGCGAGCAGGCCCAGATGGCCGGCTATACCGTCGTCGACGCCAGCTCGGCCATTACCACGCATCTTTCCGAAATCATCAAACGGCACGGTCATGAATTGTTGGGCCGGCAGGAAGCCCAAGCCTTGCTCGACGAAGTCGGGAGGACGCATCCCAAGCTGGTGGAAGAACTCATTCCGACCATGGTCTCCCTGGGTACAGTGGTCCGGATCTTGGGCAATCTTCTCAAGGAGGGAATTCCCATCCGGGATATTCGTTCCATCCTGGAGGCCATCGCCGATCATGCGATGACGACCAAAGATGCCGAACTGTTGACGGAAATGGCCCGCCAATCGCTGGCCCGGACCATTACGAAGCAGTACCAGGCACCGGATGGATCGCTCCCGGTCATCACACTTGACCCGCGGCTGGATCGGACGCTCGCCGAGCAAGCGTCAATATTGCCGCAGGGAGCCATGCTGAATCTGGATCCCGCGCTGTCGCACAAACTTCTGACGGCGCTCAAGCAATCAGCGGAACGCGTGGCTGCGCGCGGCCAGCAGCCGATTCTGCTCTGTTCCCCGGCCGTGCGACGGCACTTGCGGCGATTGACGGACCGGCTCTTGCACTCTGTGCCGGTGATCGGGCTGAATGAAATCGATGCCATGGTGCGCTTGCAGTCGCTGGATACCATCCGGCTCGACTCAGAGCTTCCACAACCGTCGTGAGGTGAATCATGAAAGTTAAAACGTTTCATGCCTTGACCATGCAGGATGCGATTCGAGCGATCAAGGAAGAGCTGGGGCCGGATGCCGTCATTCTTTCATCCAAGGAAGTGCATCAAGGCGGCCGGTTGATGAGTTATTTCAATAAGCCGGTCTTGGAGGTCATGGCTGCGGCCGAATATGATCCGTTGCCCCCGATCAAGCCGTCGCGGGACACGTCGGCTGCGAGCGAGCCACGGAAAGCTTCGCAGGCGCCATCTTCGGCCAGCACATGGACCCAGCCGGTCGGGCCGGACGTCTTTCGTGACACCCTGCAGGGAATGTTGGCGCAACCAGCATCTGCATCTCATGTGTATGGCATGAATCAGCCGCCGGCGACTGCGCCTGCGCCTCGGCAGACACGCCCGGCTGCGCCGCGTTCATCGGATATCACACAGAGTCGTTTACAAGATCTGCGCAAAGACTTACGCGAGTTAAGCCGGGAGATCGGCGCGTCCTTGCCGGCGGCCTCGCAATCGTTGAGTCAACATGCGGAGCCGGCCATCGCGTCGTTGTGCCGCAATCTCGTGGCACAAGGGCTGCGCCCGTCGAGCGCCGACAGGATCGGACGGTCCGTGGGCGTGGAACTGGCTCGTCGCAACTCGACGGCGCCGCACCACCTGCAGAAGGCATTGGCGAAGTGTCTGGCTCAGGACATGCGCGTGAGCGGATCCCTGCTCTCCGGTCAGGGTGATCGGACTATCGCCATGATGATCGGAACAAACGGGGCCGGCAAGACGGCCGCGATCACAAAGTTGGCGGCCCACTATCAGTTGGAAGAAAAGAAGTCCGTCGCCATTGTCTCGCTGGACACCTATCGATTGGCTTCAGTCGAGCAACTCCGGATGTATGCCGATGTGTTGGGCATTCCTTGCGAATCGGCGATGTCTGCGAAGCAGGCTGCGGCCTATGTCCACAAGCATGCCGATGCCGATCTGATCCTGATCGATACGGCCGGTTTCGGCGAGAACGATCTTGCCTTGGTGCATACCCTGCATCAGCTCCTCAAGGCCGAACCGGAAGTGCAGACGCACGTCGTGGTTTCGGCCTCGACACGTGAGCAGGATTTGCAACGTCAGGTGGCGCAGATCCATGCGCTCCCGCTCTTGCGACTCCTGTTCAGCAAGCTCGATGAGACGGACTCCTTCGGAGCCCTGTACGAATTGAGTCACCAATCAGGCATTCCACTGTCCTATTGGAGCGCCGGTCAGCGGGTTCCAGAAGACCTTGAAGTCGCGACGCCGCAACGGCTGGCCGAGCTTCTCGTCAGCCGTCGCTACACCGTTCCGTTCCGATCGTCGCTGGATTCTCAGGCTTCGGCGGAGCGGTCACCGTTACGCAGCGCACACGAAGTGACCATGGACACTGTTACGCGGTAGGAGGAAAGACTATGCAGAGCGGATCGTATACACCAACGGCAGGGGACGTGTCGGAGCGAGCCTCGTCGCTGACGCACGTCATCGCCGTGGCCAGCGGCAAAGGCGGCGTGGGAAAGACCAACATCGTGGCCAATATGGCGATGGGACTGAGTAAAGCAGGAAAGCGTGTCCTGGTCTTGGATGCCGACCTCGGATTGGGAAATCTGGATGTGCTGCTGGGTTTGGTTCCTGAGCATACGATCGAGCATGTGCTGGCCGGGACTCACTGCTTGGATGACGTGATTGTCGACGGTCCCGGTGGAATCCGGGTTTTGCCCGCCAGCTCTGGGGTGCCTCAGCTGACGGCATTGAGTGAATCACAACAAATGTTGCTCATGGAGCAATTGGAGGCGGTCTCGCGGGACGTCGACGTCCTGCTGATCGATACCGGGGCGGGAATTTCTCCGAATGTCACCTTCTTTGCCTCCGCGGCTCAAGATACCATTGTCGTCGTGTCTCCCGAACCTACCTCCCTCACAGATGCCTACGCCCTGATTAAGGTGTTGACCAGACAATATCGGGAACGGCGCTTCAAGGTGTTGGTCAACATGGCAAAGAGCCCGAGAGAAGCGGCTGAAGTATTTAGAAAACTCGACACCGCAGCGGACCGGTTCCTGCATGTTGTCCTCGAATATGTCGGCTATATCCCTCAGGATGATTATGTTCCGCTCGCTGTGAAGCAGCAAAAGGCGCTGCTGGAGCTGTTTCCAGGCTCGCCGGCGGCTCTGGCGCTGACGCGGCTCGCTGGGCAAGTTTTGCAGTGGCCGAAGCCGAATTTTCCTAAGAGCGCTGTGCAGCTGTTGTGGCACCGCTTACTTCAGACCACCGCAGTCATGTGATGGAGTCAAAGGCGCACTTATTATGAGTAAAACGGCAGTTCATCGTGTTCATCAAGCGATTCCCAGCGGCGATGCTCATCGGGAGCAACTGATCAAAGAATTTGCGCATGTGATTCGGGCGATGGCCCATCGCCTGGCCTTTCGATTGCCCGCGTACCTGGATGCCGAGGATTTGATCTCCGTCGGGACCATCGGCCTGATGGATGCGATGGAGAAATACGACCCCAATCGAGAAGCGAAATTCAAGACCTATGCGGAGTTCCGGATTCGCGGCGCCATGTTGGACGAGATTCGCTCGATGGATTGGATTCCACGATCCGTGCACGAACGTATCGGCCTCCTGCAAAAGACCCATATCACGTTATTGAATCGACTGGGACGCCCTCCGTTGGATGAAGAAGTGGCGTCCGAACTCAAGATGCCGCTGGAGGAACTCGACGACTTTATCTCGCGGGCCCGAGGGGCCGTGATGATCAGTATCGACGACCTGGGACTTCAAGAGCCGGATGGGCACAAAGTCGTCAAGATGCTCGCCGATACGCATCACCCGGATCCCTTGTCCACGTTAGTGAACGAGCGAGAGCGCGAAGCGATCGGCGATGCCATTCAAGGATTGCCTGAAAAAGAGCGGCTGGTCCTGACCCTCTACTATTATGAAGAACTGACGATGAAGGAAATCGGCGAGCTGTTGAAAGTCACGGAGTCCCGTGTGTGCCAGATTCACACCAAGGCCATCCTCCGGCTGAAAGCCTTTCTTCATGCCGACGGGTAGGGCCAGACAGAAACCGCAGCGGTGCGACTCGCTTGTCTTGAGGCAGCCCTTCCCGTGATTGTTCGTGACGGTTGGTGCCGGATCGCATCCTTCCCCTAGAAGGGCTTCAGTTCTCTCTCTGAATAGCCGAGACAGAGGCATCACTTAGAAGGATGTCTCCGCCTCTCATTCATGGATAGAGAACAGCCTCCATCAACTCGCTCGACGACCCTCAGTGCTTCCGTCGGATACCGCGGGCCGTTCACCCTGGGTCTCTCCCGCCTGGGTCGTTCTCGCTCAAGAGTCAGCGCATCGTCTCGCTCGAAGGCCATCAGTTGTTTTGCATTGGCCCTCACGACCGGCCTAGTGGCAGCCCAATGGCTCATGAATTCACCGGGGAGAACCCCTTCCGGCACGAGCATCGGCAGCCCTCTGGGCAGTGCGTCCCTCATCGCTCCCGAATTACTCGTTGGCGGAGTAGGACTGTTCGTAAGCATCAGCCTCAGCCTTGCCGGAATATGGTATTGGCCGTTTGGCCGGCGAACCAGACTCCAGCCCCGTGAAGACAGTTTGGCGGCATACGACCACGTGACAGGCCTGCCTACGTTGCGCCTCTTTACCGTGCTTCTCGAACAGGGGCTCACTCGGGCATCGAACATGGGCCGCAGTATCGGCGTCCTCGTTGCAGATCTTCATCAATTTCGTCCGCTTCCGACCTCCGTACCCACTCCCAATATCTCCAATATCTCGTTGATCGTGCGCGTGCAGGCCGCCCGCATCAAGAGCGCGCTGCCCTCGAACCACACCGTCGCCCGGATCGGCGACCGGCGGTTCGCCATCCTAATTGAAAACGTGATCGCACGGGAGGAGATCGATACTCTCGCACAGAATATTTATCGCACGATGTCGCTTCCCCTGATGATTGAAGGACAGGAGATCCTGTTGACCTGTCAGATTGGGGGAGCTATGTATGGCTCCTCTGGCGCATCAGGAGAAACCTTGCTGAGTCAGGCCGTGAAATCACTCGCTCTCGCGACCTCTGAGAATCCCATCCGGTTTTCCGATTCCCTCACTGCCGCTCCCAGCCCATCTTCCATGGCGATGCAATCAGCTCCCAGCGAATCCCTTTTGCGCTAGGCAACTTCTACCTCGTCAGCGGAAGTATTCGCCGATCGAAGGAGAGACCGTGTCCGGTTCTCTTTCCGTCAGACCGTCGGCTTTTTGACAGCCTGCCAGATTCCCCAGCATTTCTTACTTCCCACATCGAACAGGTCTACGCCGTCTGAGTGTCACGGCCTGGCATGCACGTTGCTGTATCTCCTTGCGAAACGAACTACCAAGGAGCCAAGACCGTGAATCGAGGTATCTATCCAATTCTCTCAGGAGCCCTGGCGCACGAACGCCGGATGCAAGTCTTTGCGAACAACATGGCGAACGTCAACACCGCCGGGTTTAAGCAGGATGAGCAGACCTTCAAAGCGGTCTTCCCCAAGGCGCATCTTGCGATTCCCGCAATTCCAGGAACCGTGTCCCTCGCCAATCAAATCGTGGCCAAACCCTTCGGCCCGACGGAACGCGTGTATGCGGCTCCCAATACAGTCAAAACAACCTATGACGCGGGACGCATTCGGCTTACCGGAAATCCCCTGGATCTCGCCATCCAAGGCCGCGGCTTCTTAGAAGTTAAAACCCCTCAAGGCACCAGATATACCCGCAACGGAATGCTTTCTCTGGATAATCAACGCCGGCTTGTCACGAATCTCGGGTATCCGGTGATGGGCACGAAGGGAGAATTGAAGATTCCCGTCGGTAAGATGGACATTTCCAATCAGGGTGAAATCAAGGTCGACGGCAACCCCGTCGGCACCATCAAGGTCATGGATTTTCCCGACTCCAACATGCCGCAAAAGTACGCGGAAGGCATGTTCATCTCCGATAAGGGGTTCCCTGCGAAAGCTCCCCAAGTCCAGGTCGGGCACATCGAGGATTCCAACGTCAATTCCATCGGTGAAATGGTCAAGATGATCGAGGGCATGCGCGGATATGAATCGGCTCAAAAGTTGATTCAGACCCTGGACCGGATGGCTGAAACGGCCATTCAAGAAGTCGGACGAGTGGCTTAGGAGGCGATTATGATTCGGGCAATGTGGACAGCCGCCACCGGAATGACGGCACAACAGATCAACGTGGATACCGTGGCCCATAACCTGGCCAACGTCAACACCAACTCCTTCAAGCGCAGCCGGGCGGAGTTTGCTGACCTGCTGTACCAAATCCAACGCTTGCCGGGCACCAGCGCATCCAACGTGGGCGTCTTTCCCGTGGGCATTCAAGTCGGCGCCGGTGTCCGTCCCACGACCGTCTCGAAGGAATGGCTCCAGGGCAACATGCGCCAGACCAATAACGACCTGGATATTGCAATCGATGGACCGGGGTTCTTTCAAGTCTCCAGACCGGATGGCACCATCATGTACACCAGGAACGGGTCATTCAAGCGCGATAACGTCGGGAACTTGGTCACGGGTGACGGTGACTTGTTGAATCCCGTTATTACGATTCCCTCCGGTGCCTTGAAAATGGATATCGGTCAGGACGGGACCGTCTCCGTCCTGCTCCCTGGCGTGACGCAGGCTTCCCAGGTCGGCCAGATTCAATTGACGCGATTCGACAATCCGGCCGGACTCGTGGCGATGGGAAACAATCTGTTCATCGACAGCTTTGCGTCGGGCCCTCCGACCCAAGGGACCGGCGGATTCTCCACCGGATTCGGGACCATTCAGCAGGGCTTCCTGGAAAGTTCGAACGTCAACTTGGCTGAAGAAATGGTCAATATGATCATTGCGCAGCGGAGCTATGAAATTAACTCGAAAACGATTCAAGCGTCTGACGAGATGATGTCCATCGCGAACAATCTCAGACGATAAGGAAGAAGCCATGACCAGTATTCGCATCATCGTCGCCGCAAGTATGCTCGCCGCCGGGGCCAACCAGGCCATCGGCGCCACGGCGGAGAAGCTCGCCAAACCGGTCTCGATTGGAGGGCAAGGGCCCAACGGACCGGCCCTCGGCAAGCTGGATGCGACCCGGCCGACGATGCGGGAGCTGCATTTTGAGCAGATCCAGAAAACCATTCAGAGATTTCTCGAAGGAGAATGGGGCACACGGGTGAAATCAGTGCAGGTTACCCTTCTGGAACCGCTGGATCCGATCAAGATTCCGGTGGGGGTGATCGAATTGCAGATCCCTTCCGTCGCCGGAGGCTCCACGACGATGGGGCGCAGAAGCTTTGCCATCCAGGTGACAGTCAACGGGAACCCGTGGAAAACCGTTGAAGCGCTGGCCGACATATCCGCCATGATCGATGTGGTCGTCCCATCCCGCTACTTGAAGTCTGAAGAAACGATTGAACCGGATGATCTGACGACCGCGCGGATCGTCACCTACGATGTGAAACATCCCTTCATCACCGATCCGGAGGCCGTCATTGGGAAGAGCACGGTTCGTCCGCTCCAGCCGAATACTCCGTTGCGTCCGACCTTTTTGAAAAAGCCGTTTATGGTCAAGAAGGGAGACCACGTCATGATTGAAGCGCGGCGTGGCAACTTCTCTGTTCAAACATCAGGCGTGACGAAGGGGAGTGGACAAGTCGGACAGACCGTGATGGTGGCCAACCTTGATTCGGGGCGAGAGCTGCGCGCGAAGATCGTCGCTCCAGGCCTCGTGCAAGTGGAGTTTTAGGATCACGCATGCGCAGTCCAAAGATTCGAACATGGGGCGTGGTGATAGCCGGCGTGATGCTGAGCGCCTGTAGTCTTATGCCCACAGCCTCGACTTCAACCAAGTTGACCGTGCCGTCATTGCCTCCGCCCAAGACTCTTGGATCGTTGTGGCAAGAAGAGAATGGTCGGGCCTATCTCTACGAAGATTTGCGCGCCATGAGGGTGGGGGATATCCTCACGGTCAAGATTGTCGAAAAGCATAAAGGGTCAAAGTCGGCGGACACCGCGGCGCAACGAGATTCGACTCTCTCGAACTCCCTGGCAGGATCCGGAGTGGGATATTTTGGAATCCCTGGTTTCAGAATCAGCGATGAAGCCAGACGAGGTCTTGGAGTTGATGCGTCCGCGAGCAACAAGTTCAGCGGAAAAGGCGCCACCAACCGGGAAGGAACGTTAACCGGTACGATCTCGGTGATTGTCGTGGACGTGCTTCCGAACGGTGATTTGCGAGTTGAAGGACGGCGAGAAGTCACGGTCAACAGTGAAAAGCAAATGATGACGATTGCCGGTATTGTGCGGCGGGTCGACGTCGACACGAAGAATACCGTGCTCTCTTCGGCGATCGCCGATGCCAAGATCGAATACGCAGGGTTGGGAGTGTTGGACGATGTGCAGCGGCCGGGATGGCTGGTCCGCATTCTTGATTGGGTGTACCCGTTCTAAGAAGGGTGTCCTGAGTGAAAACGATTCCTAAACGGAAAGTCTCGGCGAAATGGGGCGTCTGGCGTGGCGCGGTCTCGCTCCAGTCGTTGCAGATGATGGTGATGAGCGGCGTGGTGAGGAGAGCGGACTTGGATCCGCCGCAGGATCCCGGTCGAACGGGGTATTGGCATAGCGGGAAGAACCGAGTCAGCATTCCGCAAGAGTCGGCCTCGGAACAGGGATGGATTTCAAGAATGCTCTTAGGTCGAAAGTCGCCCATTCAATCCGTGCACAAGTTGTAATACGAGGGGATCGTCGCACCAATGAAGACACGTTATACCAAGTCATGGATTGCGGGAGCGCTCGTCGGATTCTTGTGTGCGCCGCTTTCTGCGGAGGCGGTCAGGATCAAGGACATCGGGGCCATTGAAGGTGTTCGGGAAAATCAATTGATCGGCTATGGATTGATCGTGGGGCTTGATCGAACCGGCGATCAAGTCATCGGCGGCCAGTTTACGATCCAGGCCATGATGTCCATGCTGAACAAGATGGGGATCAATCTGGTTATCGATCCGATCCAGCTCCTCACGAAAAATATTGCCTCGGTCATGGTCACCACCAAGCTTCCTCCGTTCGCCAAGCCTGGCCAAACCCTCGATGTAGTTGTGTCTTCCATGGCCAATGCGAAAAGTTTGCAGGGCGGGACGCTCTTGCTGACTCCTCTCAAAGCGGCCAATCAGCAAGTGTTTGCCGTGGCGCAGGGTCCGGTTTCGGTTGGGGGATTTCTGGGTGGGACAGGCGGACCGGGAGGAGCGACGGTCACCAAGAATCACCAGGCCGCTGGAGTGATACCGGCAGGAGCGATTATCGAAAAGGAGCTGGTGGTCAATATCGATGCCTGGGAGACCGTCTCGGTGATGCTCCGGCAGCCGGACTTCACGACCGCCATTCGGACGGCCGAAGCAATCGATGGGGTCTTCGGCAAAGGTAGTGCCTTACCCGTCAATGCCGGCCTTGTAAAGGCCACGATTCCCGCAAACTTCCATGGTCGAGTTGTCGAATATATTGCCTCGATTGAAGGCCTGGATGTCTCGGTCGATATGGCCGCCAAAGTGGTGGTCAACGAACGAACCGGTACGGTCGTACTTGGCGAGCATGTGCGAATCTCCACCTGTGCTATTTCTCATGGGAATCTGACGATTTCGGTCAAGAATACCTTGAGTGTTTCTCAGCCAAATGCACCACTGATCGGCGCTGCAGGCAATCAACCAGCCACTGTGACGGAAGATGTTCAGACTGAGGTGAAGGAGCAAGAGTCTCGGTTAATCGTCGTGGATGAGACCGTGACGCTGGGAGAAGTCGTGAGGGCGCTCAATGCGGTTGGTGTGACACCCAGAGATCTGGTCTCGATTCTCTCGGCGCTCCGGGCAGCCGGAGCACTCCAAGCTACTCTTGAAATTATATAGATAAAGCCATGATTGTATTAGCAAGTATTAGTAGGTTAGAGGCTGGCAATCGCTGTTGTACGATACGAGAATCCTTATGAATATTCATGATTCGACTCAGGCGCAGTTTCTTTCTTCCCCGGTCTTCACTGATCCACTGGGGAACCAGAATGAAGTCAACTCGTTGAAAGTAAAGGGGAGTCCTGGCGATCGGCAAGAATTATTGAAAGCCGCTAAGCAGTATGAAGCATTCTTTGTGTCCTATCTAATGAAGGTCATGCGGGAAACCGTTCATGAATCAGAGATGTCCGGCAAGATGGACTCATACTTTTACTCCTTTTACGACCAGGAGATTGGGAATAGGGCATCCGAGTCGGGGGGCATCGGGATTACCCAAATGGTTCAGGAATATATCGAAAAGAATTATCCGCCAACCGCTAAAGTTCCGGACAGTGAAGACCGATAAGGTGTGCGACAGGGGTTGAAGCAACCGAGAGGGGAAAACCCCGGTGGGCTCAGCCGTTTCCCAGAAGAAGGAGAGAGATATGCAGATCTCAGGTTCAGGTCGTTCCGATCAACTGGCCAAGATTCTCTTAGGCACGCAGGAGACCAAGGGTCCGTCGACGCAACGGCAACCGTCTCAAAAAGAGACGGGGAACGACCGGGTCCAGATTTCGGATCAGGCCAAAGAGCTGCAGCGCATTCGCGCGCTGGGCCAGACCCCCGATCACGAACGGACCGCGCGCGTCGAACAGATCAAGAAAGCCATCGAACATGGCACCTATGATGTCAGCGGTCGCAAGGTCGGCGACGCACTCATCAAGCAAGTCCTGACCGACGCGGTGTTGTAGCAGGTACGGTCCACATCGACCACGCAGCCAGGATGGCTGCGTCGCGTCCGAAGCAAGTTCGCAGGGAGCGCGTATGCCTTCGGTTTCAACGGCACTGTCAGCACAATTAGACACGATCCTCCTCCGGGAACTGGCCGCCTGCCAGTCCCTCCTCGAAACGGTCGAGGCGGAGCGTCACGCGATCAAAACACTCGCCATCGGCGACTTCCACCCCATCAATGTTCGCCGCCTTGCGATACTCGAACAACTCCAATCCATTGCAGATGCGCGAGACCAGACGGTCCGCCAGATTGTGCTCGCGCTGTCGTTGCCTGACTCCATCGCGTCGTTGCATCTCCTGCTCGATCGCTGGCAAGGATCGGAGGCGTCCACCGTTCGTCGTCATCACGAGACCTTGATGGCCACCGCCAAGCATGTGCGTGAAGAGATCAAGCAGAATGTGGTCCTTATCGATGGCATTCGTGGGTTTGTCGAACATGCCTTGACCGCCGGAGCAGCCGCGCTGACGGACGGCAAGGCGTACAACCGGACGGGGAAGCCTGCGCTCGCACACCCGTCATCAGCCGTCCTCTACCAGCAGGGATAGCCTATGGTTGGCTTAAATTCCCTCTTTGACATCGCCCGCACTGCCCTGAACACCGCTCAGCAAGCGCTGACGGTGAGCGGACAGAACATCTCCAACGTCAATACACCTGGCTATTCACGACAGGAAGCCGTACTGACGGAGCGGCCACCTCTTAACGGCCAACCCGGCATGACGGGGACCGGCGTACAGGTCACCTCTATCCGACGCCATGTCGATCGTTTCGTCGAGCAACAGCTCACCGTTTCCGACCAAACGCTCGGGCGTCTGTCCGTGACGCGAGACGAACTCTTTCGCCTGCAAAATATATTCGGCGATAGTAACGATCAAGGCATCGGGGCCGCCCTCAGCGATTTTTTTCAGGGGTTACAGGACGTCTCGACGTCGCCGGGCGAATCGACAGCACGGTCGGTCTTGTTGGGAAAGGCGACTCAATTGACGTCGAGTCTCAACCAAGCCGCGTCAGATCTCACCAACGCCCGATCTTCTTTGAACTTCCAGGTCTCCCAAACCATTACCGAGATCAATAGCCTCTCGACCCAGTTGGCCGAGCTGAACGGAAAAATTATCACGGCGGAAGTGACGGGACAGAATGCCAACGATTTGAGGGACCAGCGTCAACTGGCGCTCAATGAATTGGCCCAGCGCATCGATATCACCAGCATTGAAAGCAGCACCGGAGGGCTGACGGTATTTGCGGCTCGTGGGCAGGTTGTTGTGGAAGGCGATACGCATCGAGACCTGGCTGCTGTGGCTTCGGCTGACAATGGGGGACTGCTTGAAGTCGGATATTCGACAGGCGGAACCAGGACCGTCAGTCTCGACCGGCAGATCACCAGCGGCCGCCTTCGCGCGTTGCTTGATTTGCGAGACACTACGGTCCAGGGACTGCAAGATCAATTTGATCGCATTGCCTCGACGCTCTCGAATGCGGTCAACCTGATTCATCGTCAGGGCTATGGTCTTGATGGGTCCACGGGGCGAGACTTTTTTACGCCGCCCACGGTCACGATTCAGGCGGCCTCCAACAATCGGGGAACGGCGGCGATCGGCAGCGGAACCGTGACCGCGAACAGTTTGCTGACTTTCCACGACTACGAGGTCCGGTTTACTTCTGCGACGGCGTACTCGATTGTGGACACCACCACTGGAGCGACCATTCGGGGCAATTATACCGGCACCGCTATTACGGCCCCTTCGAGTGCCACGCCACTCTCCATCATTACCGGGACCAACGACACCGTAACCGTCTCAGTCGACGGGGTCGCGTCCGGAACCATCACGCTGACAGGCGCCGCGTCTCCGGGCCAGGCCTATACCTCTGGTGCGGCGCTGGCCCAGGAGGTCCAGGCACAGATCAATGCCGATGCGACACTGCAGGCCTCAGGACTGACAGTATCGGCCAGATTCGACACGATCACCAATCGGATCGTGCTGACGTCCAACGGAACGGGCACCTCCTCGGCCGTGAATGTGACAGGCGGCAGCGCCAGAACCAGCCTCGGCCTGCTGGGCGGGACCAGCACGGCTGCCTTCGGCACTTATAGCGACCCCTCCACGTTCATCTTTGATGGCATCAGTGTCAGGCTGTCAGGCGCCCCGGCAGCGAATGACGTGTTTCGAGTCAACTCTTATCGCGACAGCGCGGGCAACGTTGCCGTCGCCCTCACGAATCCGGCCACGGTCGCCGCTTCCGCCACACGGGCCGGCATCCCGGGCAACAACGCGACGTTGCTCCAACTCGTGGCGCTCCAGCACACAAACTTTGCGAGTTTAAATAACAACACATTGCATGACGCCTATCGCAGCACCGCGGCCAATCTCGGAGTCTCTGCCCAAACGGCCGATCGCGAGCAAACGGCACAGGAAATCCTCCGCGATCAAATCGACACCTTCCGGGCACAAGTTTCGGGCGTCTCGATCGATGAGGAGCTCGTCAATCTCGTCAAGTTTCAACGGGGATTTGAAGCGGCTGCTCGCTTGATCCGTGTGACCGACGAGATGTTCGACACCTTGTTGTCGCTGAAGCGCTAGAAAGAAGGGTGCTCTATGCGTGTGACTGAGCAACAAACATTCGGCGTGCTAGTCAAGAACCTGCAACGTTCCCGCGCGCGGTCTTTGGAGCTGCAACAGCAGCTATCGACGGGAAAGAAAGTGCGCCAGCCTTCCGACGACCCCAGTGCCTTCAACCGTATCAGCCTCGATAAGGCTTCGGTCGCGTCGATTGAGCAACGGCTACGGAATATTTCCTTCGGCAGGACACGCCTCGATCTGAGCGACAAACTCCTGAGCAGTACGACAGACACCCTCAGCCGTGTCCAAGAGCTCGCCGTCCAGTTCGGCAGCGATACGAACGGTCCGGCGGAACGCGTCATCGGCTCCCAGGAAGTGCGTCAGCTCTACTCGCTGGTGCAGCAATATGCCAATGCGGAGTTGAACGGGCAGGCGGTCTTCACCGGGACCAGTACCCACGGAAGGACGACGGGGTTAGCCATCACCGCCCCTGTGACGTTGACCAACGGCATCAATGATACCCTCGTCGTCTCTGTCGACGGCGTCACCTCCGGCACCATCGATCTGACATCGGCCACGGGTAGCTTGACCGGCGCTCAACTCGCCGCGCGGGTCCAAACGCAGATCAATGCCGATGCCGCACTGACCGCAGCGGGGAAACACGTGACGGTGACGTTTGAGACAGATCATCTCGTCATTGCGTCCGACACGCATGGATCGGACTCCACCGTGACGGTGACCGGAGGCACCTCTCGCGCTGCGTTAGGGCTGGTGGGGGGGAGCCGGACAACCGGAGATAAGCCTTTTGCACTCACGGCCACGACCAGCCCTGGATCGACCAATACCGGTGGCGCGGTGGTCAGCCAAGGGACCGTCGTAGATGACAATCTCGTCACCTTGGACGACTACGTGATCCGGTTTTCATCGGCGACCCAGTATGACGTCTTGGATGTGACCGTCCCGGTGAATGTGACCAGGAACAGCGCCAATACGGGGGGAGCCTTTGCCTCTGATGCAGGGATTATCGGACCGGGCAATTTGACGCTCAATTCCTATGCGATCCAGTTCACCTCCAGTACCCAATACAACATTGTAAACACGACGACGAGCGCCACAGTGTCCTCTGGCAACACCTACGTGTCAGGCAACGCCGTTGAGTTCGACGGTCTTCGGGTGGTCCTCTCCAATAGCGATCGCGGCGGACCGCAAAGCGGTGACGCGTATGCCGTGAGTCTCGCTCCACGGACCGTGTTGGCCAATCAAACCTACAGCACGGGAAGCGACATCAGTTTCGACGGAATCCGGCTGCAGCTCTCCACCGGCAGCGGCGCTCCGGCCACGGGCGACCGGTTTGCCGTGGTGACGGGGTTGCAATATCAAGGCGATGCCGGCGTGCATCAGGTAGAGGTAGGCAATAATCAAGTGGTGCCCACCAACGTGTCCGGGGATCGTGTGTTTAGCGGTCCCAATATCGACTTGTTCGACTCGATCAAGACCCTCGTCACCTCGCTCAGAACAAACTACCGCGGGGGCATCCGCGACACGATCGGGGATGTCGGCACAGGGCTCAGCCAGGCCGGCGCCGTCCTGGGAGAAGTCGGGGCCTTGTCGAATCGGCTGACCGGCAGCGCGGGCCGGCTGGATGAATTCAAGTCCTTCTTTACCCAAACCCTCTCGGAAACGGAGGATGTGGATCTCGCCAAAGCGATTTCCGATCTTACCTTGCAACAATACGCGATCGAAGCCGCCAGTCGTACCCTGAATCAACTGTTCGGCAATTCGCTCCTGAAGTATCTGCAATAAATCAGGACAGGGGACTCAAGGTTTCAGCAGATAGACCGATAGACTCGTAGGGGGTATCGGTTCAACAGCCACGGAAGGCGTTCATGCTGGTCCTGACAAGACGACGCGGCGAAGGTGTGACCATCGGTCCGGATATCCGGGTCATTGTCCTCGGGATGAAAGGCGGACAGGTGCGCCTGGGGATCGAGGCTCCGCACACCATTGAGGTACATCGCGATGAAGTCTATGCGCGGATTCAGGACGAGAATCACTTGGCCTCGAAAACACAAGTCATTCCGCTCGACGCCTTTCGCCACCTCGCACCGCCGAAGCGGCGGAGCGCGCCATAAGGATGCATGATGCAATGTCGTTCGACCCGTTTCGGCAACTGTGACGTTCGACCCGACGCGGTCCTGACATTTCCGAACGGGATTCTTGGATTTCCAGACTGCCGCCGCTACGTGATTCTCGATCACGATACGGATGCGCCGTTCAAATGGCTGCAGTCACTCGATGAACCGGGATTGGCCTTTGTGATTCTCGATCCGGCCACGTTCCACCCTGAATATAACGTCCAGGCGCCCCATGAAGCCCTCGTTGAAGTGGACGGCAAGGATGACGACGAGTTGATCCTGTCCGTGCTGCTTACCATTCCGTCCAACGACCCGACAGGCATCACGGCCAATCTGCGGGGACCGCTTCTCATGAATCCTCGCACCAAGCTCTGCAAGCAACTGATCCTCTCCGACGACTATCCCACACGCTTTCCGCTGTTCGCGCACAAGCCCGCGGCTGACACCCTCGCCCCCAAGCCGGTCGCATCGGCTGTCTGTTCCGTCTGACTACTCTTCGGCAGGACACCTACGGTGACGGAAGAGTGGCGTCAGGCAGCGGCCTGTGTCATGGCGCCGCTCGCACCACGATAATCTTCGAGGATCCGAAGCAGGCGAAGCATTTCCATTTCGAGATGCGCATAGACCGCCGGAGCGTCGTGCAGCGTCCCCAGCCGGCCGATGGCTTCAAGACGGCCCGCCGCCAGTGCCACCTCCGGAGCGCAAAGATTGCCGGCCGTCCCCTTGAGCGTATGAGCCGCTCGCTCGACCGTCAC
Source organism: Nitrospira sp. (assembly GCA_030692565.1). Lineage (NCBI taxonomy): Bacteria > Pseudomonadati > Nitrospirota > Nitrospiria > Nitrospirales > Nitrospiraceae > Nitrospira > Nitrospira sp. The sequence continues at coordinate 32,780 of JAUYAO010000026.1, read as the reverse complement.
GGTGTCCCCAAGAGACAACGCCTGCCTGATTTGGCTCATCATGTCGGCCTGTCGTTCGAGGAACAGGTCGACCAATTGCACCAAAAGATCCTGATCGCCTCCGATGTTCTGGAGCATTTGGGCCGGATCGAAAATCGACCGTCCATCGGACACCGGGCCCATGCTCCTCGCCACGCCTTTACCCGTATCTTCTGACGCAGGGGACATGACCCACCGGGCCAGAGTCGTCCGCACATCCTCCAGCTTAATGGGTTTGGCAAGGTAGGCATCCATGCCGGCGGCCAGGCAGCGCTCACGATCGCCTTGCATCGCATTGGCCGTCACCGCGATGATCGGCAAATGGCCCTCGCTCACATAGCGCTTTCCTGCAGCCTCTTGCCGGCGAATTGCGGCCGTGGCCTCAAACCCGTCCATGACAGGCATCTGGCAATCCATGAGCACCGCGTCATAGGCCCCCGCATCAAGTGCGGCCAGTGCTTCCTGCCCGTTCTCGACCAGATCGGGCCGGTACCCGAGCTTCTCCAGCATCCGCACGGCCAGTTTCTGATTGACGCCGTTATCTTCAACGACCAAGACCCGTCGGCGCGTGGACTGCTCCGCTAGGGTGTGTCGCGTAATCAGACGCGGAGAGGCCGTATCATCCGCCTGCGGAGGCTCGACCGGCGCGGGCGCCATTCCGAGCACCGTGCGCAGGCAATCCCTCAATTCATCGTGCCGGACGGGCTTGGTGAGATAGCCCTTCGCCCCCACCTTCCTGGCACGCTCGGCATGCCCCCGTTGTAAGAGCGAGGTCATGACGACGATACGCATGGAAGCGGCGCAGGAAAGGCTTTGAAGCTCCGCCGCCAATTGCAGACCGTCTTTTCCGGGCATCACCACATCGACAATTGCGCAATCGAACGGGGTGCCATGCCGAGAGGCCTCCTCGATGAGCGCCAGGGCACTTCCCGCATCCTCCGCAAGCACATCCTGCATGCCCCATCCGGAGACCAGATGGTGCAAGATAAGCCGGTTGGACTCATTGTCATCCACGATGAGCACACGGTGGCCTTGAAGATCCGCCATGGGAAGAATCGCCGACACCGACGAGGGCTGTTTCGGAAACCGGGCCGTACACCAAAACATACTGCCGCGATCCGGCGCACTTTTCACGCCGATCTGTCCGCCCATCAACTCAATCAATTGCTTGGAAATCGACAACCCGAGTCCCGTTCCTCCATACCGCCTGGTCATCGTCGAATCCGCCTGGACAAACGGTTGAAAGAGCCTGCCTTGTGTTTCCGGGCTAATGCCGATACCGCTATCCGTCACGTCAAATCTGAGCAAGGCATCGCCCTCGGTCTCCTCTTCGAGATAGACCTGTAGGGTGACGTCTCCCTGTTCGGTGAACTTAATGGCATTTCCGACCAGATTCGTCAGGACCTGGCGAAGCCGGCCGGGATCGCCCCTCAATCCGGTCGGCACGGCCGCATGAATGAGGCCGTTTAATTCCAAACCTTTGGACTCGGCGCGTTCAGCAAACTGCTTGAGCACGTCCTCGACGGTCGTCCGAAGATTGAACTCGATCGATTCCAGTTCCAGCTTGCCGGCTTCGATCTTGCTGCACTCCAGAACATCGTTGATCAAATGCAGGAGCGCTTCCCCGCATTGCCGAATGGTCTCGGCATACGAACGCTGTTCGGGGGCGAGGGCGGTGTCCATGAGCAAACTGGTCATTCCGATCACCCCATTCATGGGGGTGCGCAGTTCATGACTGATGGTGGCGAGAAACGCCGCCTTGGTATGAGTGGCGGCTTGCGCCTCCTGAAGCGCCCGATCCAACCGGAGGTTTTGAGCGGTCAGCTCTGCCGCCGAAGCGTGAAGCGCCTCTTTCGCTCGCTGCGTCTCTGTCAGATCGACGGCATACCCGCGGACATGCCGATCGGCCTTCACGGGACAGAAGACCCACGCGAAACGCGCGTCGGGCAGGCGATAAGCGATTTCCTGGATGGGCGTGTCCGCGTCTAAACAACGCCGCACCAGATCGGGCAAGCCCTGCGGAGCCACTTGTGGATATCCGTCGGTTCCATAACCGAACTGAGCCAAAAGTCCGGTCATGACCGGATTGGCATAGATCAGGCTGGCCTGATCGTCGAGCTCAAGGATGGGATACGGACTCTCGTCGGCAATTGCGGCAAGACGATTACGATCGTGCGTCAATTCCTGCTCTCGTGACATATCTTTGAGGCTGACGGAGACTGCGAGTTGTTGATCGAAGCTGGCGGGCATGCAGGTCCACTCCACCGGAATCGCGCGGCCCCGGCCCTGCCGTATGACCACCTGATCCGGCTGCCTGGGCTGCTTCTCGCAGTGCACCTGCTGAATGAGCTGTCGGGTGATAGCCGCATTCCGCCCGGTCAACTGCTCCCACAGTTCCGGAAAGAGTGCTCCGATATAACCAGTTCCAACCACCCCGCACAAACGGGCGCCTTCGGCATTCATCGCAGAGATGATCCCGGTCGGACTCAGCAGGAGGACGCCGATCGGCAATCCGTCCAATAGTCCTTCGTACGACTGCGGCGACCGCTTCTTGACTGGCCGAGTCGACGCCGAACGCCGCCGTTGGGGAAGCTGCTTCATTAGGCCGCCTGATCCATGCCATCGTCCAGGTACATGGCAATATTGACGCGTTCTTGGACGGGATCCAACACGCGTAAGACCGTGCGCGACACCTTATCCTGCGAAGGGAGCGCAAGGTCGACGTGCTCCGGATTGGGATAGGACTCTCCGTGCGGCCCTCCGGTAATCTTCACTTGAGGTTTCAAGCGCTGTTCCGGGTTGACCCCGACGACCACTGCCTGCTCTCCGGTATTCAACCGAACGAGGCTGCCGACGGGGTACACGCCGATGCTTCGAATCACGGCCTCAACTAACGGTTTGGGGTATTGCCCGCGCTCTCCGACCATAAACAATTGACGGACCGCATCATGAGGGATCATCGCCGGTCGGCCGCCGCGGCGGCTGACCATCTTGTCATAGAGGTCCACGATCCCGACGATTTGGGCAAGCGGGGAGATGTCCTGGGCCTTCAGCTTCCGCGGATACCCGCTTCCATCGCATCGCTCGTGGTGCTCCACCACGACGCGACAGACCTCCTGGTGGTAACCGGATTGTTCGCCAAGAACTGTGACGCCCAATTGGGTGTGCTGCTCCAGGAGTCGCTGCTCAGAGTCATTGCATTCGTCTCGCTTGCGGACCAGATTGCGGGGAAGGCGGACATAGCCGATATCATGCAGGAGGGCTCCCATCCCAAGCTGTTCGTAGACCGACGGGTCGACTCCGCACTCGACGGCGACGACCAACGACAAGATTGCCGTATCAAGAGCATGGGCGCCCAGGGAACGATCGAACTGCTTCACCTTGAGAAAGGTACTATGCAGCAGGAGTGCGCTGCGGTCGTGCAGCACCTGGTTGATGACACCCCCGACGATCTCCTTCGTTGCGGCCGGCGTCGGCGGGACTCCGCGCTCAAGATCGGCAAAGATGCGCTCCACGGCCTCTTGCGCTTCGCCATACAAGGCCGCCACCTGGTTCTCACCGCCGTCCAGAGGGACCGAACCGGCTTTCTGCGAGGCCTCATCGCCCACAGGCCCCGCGTCCAATGTGGCAGGTAAATGATCGGCTGTGGCGGGCGGCGTGTTCGCCGCCGCCTGCACATCGACTCCCTTGCTCGTATCAATGGTGACGTGTCGGACTCCATGCTGTTTCATCACGTCGACCGTCTCTACATCATGGATCAGACGTTTATGGAATAGGAAGGGCGTGCGATACCACGGAAGATCCATCTCGACGACAAACATGCCTGGTATCAATTGCTCAATGGATATCTGCTTCGTCCCACTCATGAATTCGTATCTCCCCGGTTGCCGCCGTCCGAATACGCCTGTTCACCTCGAGAGGATCCCACATGTCATATCGGTCCCCAGGAGAACGATCTTAACGGCTTGAGGGCGCCCGCACCCTGGCTCGAGAGCGTATAGAGTCATCCTTCCCCTCTTCGTGAGATTACCCTCAAGAATTCCTGGGCCTGTTCCGATACAGAAGCAAGCGGCGATCTGCGCGCAATTCTGACGGATACCCACAGCAGTCACTCATGGCGACACGCATTCACATCACCCAGCTTCGTCCCGGCATGCGCATCGAGAAACTCGATTGTTCCTGGTTTGCCACACCCTTTTTCCGGCACCGTATGGCCGTGACGTCGATGGAGCAGGTGGAGCAACTCAAAGCCTGCGGTGTTGAAACGCTCGATATTTCAGGAGAGCTTGAGACTGAGGCTCCGGCAACGGAAGAACTCTTCCAAGAGCCTGCTGAGGCTCATGATCCTTCTCCCGTACTCACCGCGGGGCCGGGGGACACCGGTATTCCATTCGAAGAGGAACTGCCGGCCGCCAAACTCGTGTATGCCGCGGCAAAGAATGTGATCGAAGAAGCGATGCTCGACGTTCGCATGGGACGCGACATCAACATGGATGCGGTCAATCAGGTGGTATCAGAGATGGCCGACAGCGTCCTCCGGAATCCTGATGCCCTCACGAGCCTCTCCCGCTTAAAGCACTTCGACGAATATACGTTTTTCCATTCGGTCAACACGTCGCTTCTGGCCTTGTCGCTTGGGCGCAATCTTGGAATCGACGAAACGCTCTTGCATCAGCTCGGCGTCGGCACCTTGCTCCATGATATCGGGAAGACGAAAGTCCCGTTGGAGATCTTGAATAAGCCGGGGAAATACGAAGCCCATGAATTTGAAATCATGAAGCAGCATGTGATGCGAGGAGCCGAAGTCCTGTCAGGGACGACCGGTTTGACGGACAACTACCTGATGCCGGCGCTGGAACATCACGAGCGCGTGGACGGGACCGGCTATCCGTATCAGCGCCGCAAAGGCGACCTCAGCCAGTTCGGGATGATGGCCGCGGTTGTGGATATCTACGATGCCATCACAAGCGATCGCTGCTACCACAAAGCCAAGCCGGCGCATGAAGCGCTGCAATTCCTTTATCTTATCTCGCAAAAGGGCCACCTTGAGCATACGCTCGTCCAACGGTTCATCCAGGTCGTCGGAGTCTATCCGGTCGGCTCAGTCGTCCGGCTCAATACCGGGGAGGTGGCGGTCGTCAGGCGAATCAATCGGGCCACACCACTCCAGCCCGAGATCATGGTCGTCAAAAGCGCAGGCAATACGATCCTGTCGCATCCCGAGACCGTCGATCTTACTCGCCCCCAAGGAGCGACGCAGCGAACCATTGCAGCCGTGACCGACCCTGTCAGCACCGGCATCAATCCCACTGTCTATCTCGATCAGGAGCCCGCATGAATGACGTGACCACGACACAACCCACGCCGACGTCGTTTCTCACCGTCGGCCTTTCCCTTAAACTGTCGTTCACCCTCAACGGGCAGAAGGGGATGTACGGCTCGACACTACTGGGCTGGAAAGACTATGCCTGGCTGGTCTGCGAATGGCCGCTGCAGGTCGGCCATGGGACCGATATTCCCAGGGGAACGCCCTGCACGGTCAGCTATCTCCACGACGGAAAGCTGGTCGGCTATCGAACGGAAGTTCGTGACATGCTGAGCGCGCCGGTGCCGCTGCTGTTCATTGCCTTTCCGCACACCGTGGAAGAAATGCATTTGCGCAAACATGCCCGCGTGTCTTCCTGCGAGCCGATTGTCCTTGAACGGGTGGAGGGGAACGCGATCAGCGGAGCGCCGTCGTCGGCGATCGTCGGCGGTCTGCTTCAAAATCTGAGTATCGGAGGCTGTAGCGTCATCGTCCCGCATGCTCCGGTCTGGCTCCGGGCAGGAGCCACGCTACGCTTGGAGTTTGAGCTGGCCGGACTCGGTCACGTCACAAATTTGACTGGGCTTGTCAAAAGTGCCGAAGCCGCAGAGGGTACCTGGACGCTCGGCCTCGAATTTCGTTTTCAAGAAATGGAATACATCGAGTACCGCGGGTGGGGTGGATCCGTCCATCAGGCCATCGAACAATGGACCACGCAAAAAGTTACCGATTCGTTTCCACTTCAATAACCTGCCGTTCCACTCGTTCTCCTTCAGCGTCTTCTCCTGTCGTTTCTTTCCTCCTGGGGCGGCACATTGTGCCGACCTCCTCACACGACCTCCCACTGTTTCGAGATAAGTCGTCAGATTCCCTGAAAAACTTAGTGGCATACAACTTGTACTAGTCTCACCCGCCAGACTCAGCGCATCCAGATTACGATCGAGGAGAGTACGCCATGGAAGGCCGTCATTCACTTCAGCAAGCCATGAACCCGCGATGGTGTCTTGCGTACGACACCATCGATCGCCAGGACATCGATAGATTGGTCGAATGGCTGCAAACCTATCCTCGTTTGACCAAAGGTCCGATCACCGTCGACTTCGAGTCGCGCTGGTCGCAATGGCTGGGAGCCTCCCATTCCGTGTTTTGCAATTCGGGATCGTCGGCGAACTTGCTCATGTATTACACCCTCCTGGCTTCCGGACGATTGAGGAATAAGAAGGTCATTGTGCCCAGCGTAGGCTGGGTGACATCGATTGCGCCCGCCATTCAATTCGGCTTCGAACCCATCATGTGCGAAGCCGATCCGGACACCTTTGCGCTCGACCTCAACCATCTTGAAGCGCTCTTGAAACAGCATCAACCGCAGACGGTCATGCTCGTTCAGGTCTTGGGTGTCCCGCATAAGATGCGGGAACTGATGGCGCTGAAAGAACGCTATGGATTCATCTTACTGGAAGACGCCTGTGCCGCGATCGGCGCGAGCTATGAAGGACGCAAAGTCGGCTCATTCGGCGATATGGCAAGTTTCTCCTTCTATTTCGGCCATCAAATGTCGACCATCGAAGGCGGCATGGTCTCGACCAATGACAAAGCCCTCGCCGATCTCCTCCTGATGCTTCGGAGTCACGGGTGGAGCAAGGATCTGGATACCGCGACCCATCGTGGACTGGTCACACAACACCTGATCGATGACTTTCACTCTCCGTTCGTCTTCTACGAACCGGGATTCAATCTTCGCTCGACCGATCTGAACGCCTTCATTGGAATCGGGCAAGTGGAGAAACTGGATTGGATGACGGAACAGCGTCGGGCGAATCACGGGCGTTACCTGGATCGTCTCAGTTCCAGCTTCTATGTCCAACGGGCCCCGAAGAATAGTCAGGTCGCCAGTATTTCGGTCGGCTTGCTGGCGGAATCCCGCCAGCAACGCCAGCGGATCGTTCAAGCGCTCGTCGCGCGAGGCGTGGAAACTCGTATTTTCTCCGCGGGGAATCTCGGCCTCCACCCGTTTTGGACCAGTCGATACGGAGCGACCAGTTTCCCTGTAGCCGATCGCATTCATCACTGCGGCTTCTTCCTCCCGAACCATGCGGCGCTGACGCCGGACGATGTCGCCGCAATTTCGCAAATCGTCCTGGAGGCCGCATGACAGGCCCGCTGCTGGTCACTGGCGGAACCGGGTTGCTGGGATCGGCCATTCGGAAGATCCGTCCTGACGCGATCTATCTCTCGCGCGCAGACGGAGATCTCCGCGACCGCAGCGTTGCGCAACGGCTGATAACAGATATTCGGCCAGGGCAAATCCTTCATCTGGCTGGTGCGGTCGGAGGCGTAAAGGCCAATGCCGCCTGTAATAGCCGTTTCTTTGAGGACAATGTGCTGATCAATACAGCAGTACTCTCCGCCGCTCGCGCCCTTGGAATACAGAGGCTGGTATCGCTGCTCTCAAGTTGCGCCTTCCCTCTCTTTTCGGATCGGGCAACGACCGAAGACGATCTCCAGGCCGCACTCCCATATGACGGCAATGCGGGATACGGCTATGCCAAGCGCATGCTGGATCTCCACACCCGTCTCGTGGCGAAAGAAGAGGGGTGGAAGTGGACCACGCTGACACCGGTCACGCTCTATGGTCCCCAGGACTCGTTCGATCCCGAGAGCGGTCATGTGGTGGGTTCGCTGATCAGCCGCTGCTGGGCGGCGAAGACGACCGGCACTCCGTTGGTCGTGTGGGGGAGCGGCCGGGCGGTGCGCCAATTCGTCTTTGTCGACGATGTGGCCAAGATCGCCGTCGATGCGATCGAGCGTAACCTCGATTCGACGACAACCATCATTACTCCTGACGGCGGCATCACGATTCGAGCCTTAGCCGAAACGATTGCGTCCGTCATGGGGTATACGGGTCCGATGGTATTCGACTCGACTCAACCTGAAGGCGTGCCGGTGAAACGCTTGCAGAGCAGAACATTTTCATCGCTGTTTCCGGATTGCCGATTCACCAACCTGAGACAGGGTCTTGAAGCGACGGTGCGATGGTTTATCGATCACTCAACATCGGGGGAAGGGGTGTCACGCGCATCGCTTCCGCTCTGTCATCAGCCTTAAGGAGTCGCGATCTCAATGCCGACAAAACAGACACATGTACTGGTGACCGGGGGAGCCGGCTATATCGGATCGGTGCTGTGCAAACAGCTCCTAGACCGGGGTCATCGAGTCACCGTGCTCGATACCTTCATGTATCGACAAAACAGCCTGTTGGATTGCTGCGCCTTTGACACCTTTCGTGTCGTGCGAGGGGATTGCCGGGACGAACGAATCATCACGGATCTCCTGCATGACGCGGACGTCATTATTCCGCTCGCCGCCCTGGTGGGAGCGCCGTTGTGCAATCGCGATCGGGTCGGCGCCTACACGATCAACTTTGAAGCCGTGCAGATGCTGAGCAAGCTCAGCTCGCAACAGCAGCAGATCATCTTCCCCGTCACGAACAGCGGCTATGGCATCGGGCAACCGGGCGTTCCCTGCACAGAGGATTCGCCGTTACGTCCGATCAGTTTGTATGGCGAGACGAAGGTCAAGGCCGAGCGGGTCGTGCTGGATCGCGGCAACGCGATCACCCTCCGGCTGGCCACAGTCTTTGGCGCGTCTCCTCGAATGCGGATGGACCTCCTGGTCAACGATTTTGTGTGGCGCGCGGTCCATGATCGAGCCGTCGTGGTGTTCGAGGGGCATTGCAAACGGAACTACATCCATATCCGTGACGTCGTGAAGGCCTTTCTTCACTCGATGGATCAGTTCGAGAGCATGAAGAATCGCGCCTACAATGTCGGCCTGGACGACGCCAATCTTTCGAAACTGGAACTGTGCCAGGAAATTCAACGACACATTCCTCAGTTTGTCTTCTTTGAAGCCCCGATCGGAGAAGATCCCGACAAACGGGACTACATCGTCTCGAATGAACGGATGCTCTCGACCGGGTTCAAGCCGGATTGGTCGTTAGAACGCGGCATTCGGGAATTGACCAAGTGCTACACCATCGTGACCGGAACGGGATACGGCAATGTCTAGCGCCGGCATCCGACGGATAGAAGGAGGGGCTCGATGATCATCAGCCGCACACCCTTTCGCATCTCCTTCTTCGGAGGCGGAACCGACTACCCCGTGTGGTTTAAAGAGCACGGCGGCGCCGTCCTCGCCACCACGATCGACAAGTATTGCTATATCTCGTGCCGCCATCTTCCGCCCTTCTTTGAACATAAGACGCGGATTGCCTACTCGCGAATCGAACATGCCAATAATAATGCCGAGATCGAGCATCCAGCCGTCCGAGGCGTCCTCCAGTATCTCAAGATGACCGAAGGTCTTGAGATTCATCATGACGGCGATCTCCCGGCCCGTACCGGACTGGGATCAAGTTCCTCGTTCACGGTGGGCCTCCTCCATGCCCTCTATGCGATGCAACATCGGATGCCGACCAAATCCGAACTGGCTCATGCGGCCATTCATGTTGAACAGAATATCGTCAAAGAAGCGGTCGGATGCCAAGATCAGGTCTTGGCTGCCCATGGCGGTCTGTGCCGGCTCACCTTCTCTCCCACCGGAGAGATCGGATACACCCCGTTGATCATGAAGCCCGAACGGCTCAAGCAATTTCAAGATCATCTGCTGCTGTATTTCACCGGCTTCTCCCGGACAGCCTCCGAGATCGCTAAAGAGCAAATTGAAAGAACTAAGCAGCGGCGGGTGGAACTATTTGCCATGCTACAGATGGTTCAGGAAGGCATATCTCTCCTGACCGGCGACCATGACCTATCAGAGTTCGGCGAACTTCTGCACGAAGCTTGGATGGTCAAGCGGGGACTAACCAGTAAAATCACCACTCCGCTCATCGATCAGATTTATGACGCCGCGAGAAATGCCGGCGCACTCGGCGGGAAACTGCTCGGTGCAGGCGGGGGAGGCTTTATGCTGATCTATGCCAAACCGGAGCTGCACGCCAAGATCAATGCAGCCTTGCCGGGCCTCTTGCAAGTTCCATTTCAGTTTGAAGGCTCGGGAAGCCAGATCGTATTTTTCCAACAGGAAGTTCCTGTCCGACGGGCTCCCCTCTGGAATGACGTGCCGACTTCTGCAGAGCTCGAAGAACACACCGTTCAGACGTGGAAGAAAGACGCCGCCTGATGACGCACGCATCGACTGACGTCGTCATACTCTGCGGAGGCTTGGGAACCAGACTTCAACCGGTCCTAACGGATCGCCCCAAGCCCATGGCCTCAATCAATGGCCGGCCATTCCTCGATTTAGTTGTCGACCATGTCCTCTCACACGGCTTTCACCGGATCGTGTTCTGTACCGGCCATCATGGGAATTGGATCGAGCAGCATGTCGGCCGACGAATGGACTGTAGTGCGATCATCTCACATGAACAGACCCCGCTCGGCACAGCCGGAGCCCTTCGGGCCTGCCACTCCTTGATCGCAACACCGACCATCCTCGTGTTAAACGGGGACTCCCTATGTCGAATCGACCTCCGCGCCTTCCTGACGGCGCATCAAGACAGACAAGCCGTGGCAACGATGGCCGTGGTTCCATCGAATGAACGGACCGACGCGGGAGGAGTCCGGATGGATGCACTGGGATGGATTCGCTCATTTCAGGAAAAACAAACGGCCTCGTTTCTAAATGCCGGCACTTACGCCATCCAGACGGAAGCGATCCACCTCATACCTGATGCTCTCCCTTGTTCACTCGAGCGAGACTTTTTCCCTCCCCTGGTGGACGGCAGGCTCTACGGCTTTGCCTGCGACGTTCCACTCTACGACATCGGAACGCCGGCCCGCCTGGCGGCGTTCGAAGCGCTTGATAAGGAAACAACCGAGCACCATTACACCACCTCACTGTCACAATAGGAGCTGCACTATGAAACATGCGTTGACACTTGCGAAACCGGTTTGGGGCATTGGGAAACACGTTGTGATTACCGGAGGTTCCAGCGGCATCGGGTTCGAAGTCGCAAAACGCCTCAATGGAGTATGCAGAAAAATTTCCCTGATCTCGAGAAATGAGAACGGCAAACTTGCCGAAGCGCGGGAAACGCTGCTCCGGCTGCAAAAGAATACACGCAATAGCATTCATACGGAGATTAATACCTGTGCCATGGACGTCCGTAACATCGAATCCGCCCAAGCCTGGATCGGCGATGTGTACTCCAAAGGGAAAGACCAAATCGATATTTTCGTGAGTTCAGCAGGCGGGAGCCACGTCTATGGGACGTTGGAAGAAATGACCATGGCGGACATCAATGCGATTTTTGACGTGAATGCCAAGGCCCCGATCATGTGGATGCGCGCATTGCTGCCCTACATGAAGCTAAACAAGATCGACCGGCGGGATACCAAGCGGGGTCACGTCCTCATGCTGTCGTCCCGTTCAGGCGAGCGCACGTTGCCCAAGCTGAGCGTCTATACCGCAGCGAAAGGGGCGGTGGAGAAGCTGGTCGAGGCCATGCAAAAGGAATATGTCCAATACCGCATGGTCTTCACCCTCATCAATCCCGGGTCCGTCAACACCGATTTCACCGCTCATTGGGATAAGGCCACGAGAAAAGCGCATAACGACGAAAGCATGTCCGTGCAGGAAGCCGCCGATTCGATTCTGCACGCCATTCATTCACATGTCGCCATCAACAAGATCTCGTACGAATCGGTCAGTCAGTGGATGCATGAGCCCGGCGTGCTCTTAGCGAGCTAAACCATGACCCGCACGCCTTCAACCATGACCACGGCTGCCCAGCACTCGGTGAACGATGTGCTGGGAAGCCTTCCTCGCTCCGGCATTCGCCGGCTGACAGACCAGGTCATGGGAAGCCCGGACATGGACGACGCGATCCAGCTGGGATTCGGGCAGCCACAGGAAGCGACGGACGACCTCATCCGGGAGGCCATCATCAAAGCTACCGGAGAGCGCACGCTGGGATATACGGAAAATGCGGGCATGCGGGTGCTTCGTGAGGCCATCGTGGAGAAACTCGCCGTCCGCAATCACGTCAAGACGAATATCGAAAGTATATTTGTCACGCCCGGCGCCACCTATGGCGTCGCCGTTACAATTGGATGTTTGATCAACCCCGGAGATGAGGTCCTGGTGCCTGATCCGGGCTATCCCAACTTCGCCGCCGCCGTGCGGCATTACGGCGGCGTGGTGAAATTCTACCAGCTGCGTGAGGAAGCAGGTTTCCTGCCGGACCTGGATGAGCTGTCAGCGCTTATCTCTCCGGCCACCAAAGTCATGATTGTCAATTCGCCTGGGAACCCGACCGGTGCCGTTATCGATGGCGGCAGGATGGAACAACTAGTCCACCTGACCCGTGAACGCGGCCTGTGGCTGGTTTCTGACGAGGTGTATGAAACCTATGTGTACGGGTGCCGGCATATCTCTCCGCTGTCATTCACGGGGAGCGACCATGTCGTCGGCCTCTACAGCTTCTCAAAAAGCTATAACATCACCGGCCTTCGAGTGGGCTATGTCGTCACACGACATCCGTCTTTGCGCCGCGCATTACTGAACGCGCAAGAACTCTATATTTCCTGCGCCCCCTCCATCTCTCAATTCGCCGCGCTCCAGGCATTAGCCGATGGCGGCGCCTATCCCGAGTCTATGCGAGCAGCCTATCAACAGAAACGCGATCTGGTGATGAACATGCTCGGCCCCTATGCCGGACGCAGGCCCGAGGGCGCCTTTTATCTGCTGGTCAATATCGGTTTCACCGGCCTGGATTCCGACGATTTCGCCGATCGTCTGCTCAGGGACACCCATGTCGTCGTAGCTCCGGGAGCAACCTTCGGCCCGACCTCCGACAAGTATATCCGTATCGCGTTTACTCCACGAGTGGAGAAGCTGGAAGCAGGCCTGACACGACTCAAAGAGTTTATGAGTCAGTGGTCCCTAGCTGATAAGAAGGATTATCGATGAATTGCGAGCTGGAACAGAGAACACCCACGTTTGGCCTTATCTCCGATGTCGCCAGGACGTTTACAAAAGACTATGCCCTGAAACTCTTCACTCAAACCTGTTTTAACCGTTTCTTCGAGTTCGAAGTAAAAAAGGCCTACGACCGGGGATTGATGAAGCTGCCGATCTATCTGTCGGTCGGACAGGAACATATCCCGGCGGCCATCGCATCGGTCTTTTCCGACTGTTTGATCTTTGCCCAGCACCGGGCCCACTCGGTGTATCTGTCGTTCGGCGGCGATCCGCTCCAACTCATCGACGAGCTCCTGGGACGCCGGACCGGGTGCGCCCGCGGCATGGGAGGCTCTGCCTCCATACATTCCCCGCAGATCGGCATGTTCGGGCATAGCGGACTGATGGGAGACCAGGTCCCCATCGCGGTGGGAGCGGCCTTAGGCGCCGGGAGACCGGTGCTGACGGTGATGGGCGATGCCTCCGCAGAAGAGGACTACATCTACGGAGCCTTGGGGTTTGCCGTCACCAAGAAACTCCCGGTCTTGTTCGTCTGCGAGGACAATGATCTGTCGATCTTGACCAGGACACCTGTCCGTCGTTCATGGACCCTCTGCGGTCTCGCTCAAGGACTCGGACTTCCCGCAGTCGACATCACTGACGATCCTTGGTTGATTGCGCATCATGTAAGACAGTTCAGCCTGCAATTACCGGCTGTGATCAATATTAGAACCTGTCGCGGTTTATGGCACGCGGGCTCCGGGTGCGACGGGCCACCGGAGTGGGATCGGTATGCATTGATCAAAGACACCATGACGTTACTTGGCTTGGAGCGCGATGTCCTCGCCATCGAGTCCGACACTGAAAGGACCGTGCAGAATCTATGGGCAGAACAGTTGCGGAAGTCATAAGAGACACCACCCGGAATCATCTGACACACAACCGCGGTCTCTTTTTGGGACAGTGTGTGACGGCGGTCGGATGGATCGGCGGCACGGTACCGGACATGTCCGAGGCAGAGGGCATCGTAGAACTCTCGCTCGCCGATGTGACCAATGCCGGCATCGCCGTCGGAGCGGCGCTGACTGGACGGCGGCCGATCTATACAGTGCGCTATCAAGGTTTCATGTGGTACAACGCCGCGCCCATTGTGAACTATGCGGCGAAATCGAAGGATGTCTGGGGCGTACCCTGCCCCGTGTTTCTCCGCGCCATCGCGATGGAAGGGAGCGGCATCGGTCCGGTCGCGTCGGCGTCACAGCACGGTCTCATCATGCGAATGCCCGGGATGCCGGTGTGCGCGCCCATGTCGCCCAACGAATGGACGGAGGCCTGGAATTGGTTCATGCGCCATGACGATCCGCTCTATGTCAGCGAGCATCGACGGAGCTTTGCCATCGACTACGAGTTCGACAACAGCATCGAGCCAGAAGCAGACATCACCTTGTTCCCGATTTCTGCTGCCAGGCTCAATGCCGTTGAGGCGGCGAAAGCCTTACGTCGGGAAGGCATCGTCTGCAACATCCAGCACCTCGTGTGGCTCAAACCATTCTCGGTGACAGACGAGATGCGGCACAGTCTGTCCCGAACGAAACTCGGGCTCGTCATCGATTCGGACTTCGAGATCGGCGGCCCGTCACGGTCGATAGCCTATGACCTTATGCATCAATCGGGAGCGCCGGTATTCGCCCTTGGCTTGGAAGACCGTTCAGCTGGCGTTGCCGAATCGCTGGACAATCCGACGCCCACTCCGGAACGGATTGTACGCGTCGTTCGGGAACTGGTTCGAAGCGGACGGACAATACCGGCAGGAGCCACCGTTGAATAGCGCCGATCATAGCTATTCGTCGTAGGCAGGTAGAGGAGGGGATCAATGATCCAGATCGGACCAGTAACTTCAGCTCACAGCTCACAGGAGCCTGCCGTGACACTTCCCGGCCGGCTTGATCTCGTACTCATCAATCCGAACTCGCGAGCCCGGGTCTATCAAAGCCTCGGCTCCGATCTGGCTGCGGTAGAACCGCCGGTTTGGATCGGTTTGATCGCAACCTTCATCCGTGACCGTGGCTATTCCGTCAAGATTATGGATGCGGAAGCGGAAGGTATCGGACCGGAAGGAGTCGCAGAGCGGGTTCGCCAACTGAATCCGAGACTCACGGCCGTCATTGTCTATGGTCAACAACCGTCCGCATCGACCCAAAACATGACGGCCGCCGGAGAAGTCTGCAAGGCCATCAAACGTCTTGCGCCTGACCGGCCGCTGCTCATGGGCGGATTGCATCCGTCGGCTCTTCCGGAACGGACCATGCAGGAAGAGTCCGTCGACTTTGTCTGTCAGGGTGAAGGGCCCTACACCCTGCTCGGCCTCCTACAGCAGCCTGAGTGGAAAGGTCCCGTCGACTATAGCCGGATCAACGGACTCTGGTACCGGAAGCAGGGCGTCATCTGCTCAACGCCGCAAGCCCCGGTGATCGAAGACCTGGACAAAGACCTGCGCGCGGTCGCGTGGGACCTGCTCCCGATGGAGAAATACCGCGCCCACAACTGGCACTGTTTCGGGCGTATCGACGATCGCAAGCCCTATGCGTCGATGTATACCAGCCTCGGATGTCCCTTTAAATGCTCCTTCTGCTGCATCAATACGCCATTCGTAAAACCGATGATTCGCTACCGCAGTCCGGAAAGTGTAATTCAAGAAATCGATGAACTCGTCACGCAATACGGTGTGCGCAACATTAAGATGGCCGACGAAATGTTCATCCTGAATGAGCGGCAGGTCCTCGGTATCTGCGATCTCATCATCGACCGGGGTTATGACTTGAACATATGGGCGTACGCACGGATCGATACCGTCAAGGACAGCATGTTGACGAAGCTGAAGCAGGCCGGTGTCAATTGGCTGGGCATCGGCATCGAATCCGCCAGCAAGTACGTTCGCGACGGAGTAGACAAGAGTTTCGGCAAGAAAGACATCAAAGAGATCTTCGATAAGATTCGTGCGGCGGACATCAATATCGGGGCGAATTTTATTTTCGGCCTTCCTGATGACACGTTGGCCACCATGCAGGAGACGCTGGATCTGGCTATCGAGCTCTGCCCGGATTGGGCGAACTTCTATTCGGCGATGGCCTATCCAGGTTCAAAACTATACGACCTCGCGGTCACAAACGGCACCGCCTTGCCCGACACATGGGTGGGGTATTCGCAGCACGCGTACGAGGCGCTGCCTTTACCGACCGACCACGTCTCGGCCTCCGCAGTCCTCCAATTCCGCGACCAGGCGTTCCACACATTTTTTGAGCACCCGCGGTATCTCGAACATGTGGAGCGGCGCTTCGGGACAGAGACCGTCGCTCATATTCAATCGATGACGACCCATCGTTTGAAACGCAAATTTGCAGAATCGCCGCTTCAACCAGAGGCAGCCTGAAGAGGGGATCAGTCGGACTCAGAGCCTATCGCCTGAGGTACGGAACAATACGAGAATGGGATTAGACGTCAACATCATTACGGGCAACCTCGGGCAAGCCATTCACACTGAAGACTTGCTGGAGTATGTACGGGAAGGGCTCACCAGCGCCGGACTGAAGGTCGGGTACTCGCAAACCGATTATTTAACCCATGGCATCAATATCCTCGTAGAACATCCCTTCGGAGCCGTCTATGACCAGCTGTACGTGATGCGAAAGCTATTGCCTCACTCGAAACTGTTCATGATTGTGACTGAATTGCTCACGCCGTCTGGCTTTAACTCGTCGAATTCGAAGCAAACGGGCCGGATAAATCCCGAAGATCATTACGATGATGCTAAATACTGGACCAATAGAACAAGGGAATTCATGCGGTTCGTGCCGGTCGTCGACGGCTTCATTATGGTCGGGCTGCACAAGGTTCGGGGAATACTCCCTGCGGGGTACGAGGAAGGAGTCACGAGCTATTTTCAATTGGGCAAGCCCGTGCATCTCGTACCTCTCTGCCATCCGCCGGCACAATCGCGCCCGACAGCTTCGGTCCGGCGGCGTGAAAAAGACATCGATATTCTGTTTACCGGAACATTGACTCCCTATCGCATCAAGGTGCTCGACGAACTCCGGTCGAGAAACTTTACGGTCGTGGCACTCGAAGCGCATATACCGGCTTATCTCAGAAACGACTATATCGACCGATGCAAACTGTCCCTCGGCCTCAAATTGTCCAAAGAGACGAAGATCCTGTCCACGATGCGGGCCTATTATCATCTGGTGCATCGCATCCCGCATGTATTTGAACGCACCTCGATACGGTCTCCCTTAGATCCATTCATCAATGTGGTCGACAGCGGGCAGCCGTTTATTGCGGTGTGCGCGGAACTCCTGTCCGGCATGCGGGAGTTTCCGGAACAACGCTTTCAGGACTTTCAACATTCACAAGTGTTCAATTACCAGAACACCTTTGCGGAGCTAGGATCGCTGCTGACCGGAAAGTCGAGGCAATACGTTTCCGAGGAGAACGGACATGAAGACATTACCCTTGAACGTCATACCGCAGCATACAGACGCTGAAGACTCGGGCCGTTGCGGAGAGTCCCTCCCTGCGACGAAGACAATCATTTCCGAACGGCTGCAGACCCTACTTCCAAGGGGATGCCACCGCGTGCTTTTGATTACGCCGCCGGAATCCCCCGAGAAAGACTTCAATCGCGACTTGGTCTTGAGTAAACGATATCCCTGTTTCCCCCCCTATGGGCCCGGCATTCTGGCGCGTAACCTTGAGCAGCGCGGCTATCGAGCAGCCCTCCTTGATTTGAATTTCCAAGTCTTGAAACACGCACATGAGAATCCGTCGGACTTTAGATTTCAGATATGGAAGGAGCACTTGATAGAAAAGATCGAAGAGTTCCAGCCGGATATTATAGGGATCAGCGTCATGTTCACCATTTCTCGGCCCTCGCTCGCCGATGTGGCGGCTTTTCTCAAAGCGAACTTCCCTTCGCTTCCAATTATAGCCGGCGGAGTATGCGTCTCGAATGACGTGGAGTCGATCCTGAGAGCCGTTCCCCAAATCGACATCGGAAGTTTTTATGAAGGTGATCGCAGCTTCCCCGATTTACTGGACGTGATCAACGGGAAACAGCCGGTCTCTGAAATAAGACAGGTGGCGATGCTCAAAGGGGAGCAATTGGTCTCAACCAAAGAACGGGCCACGCCGTCCGACCAAGAGATGGATATTCAACCGGAATATTATGATTTACCGATTGGGGACTATACGAACTATGGTTCAATGGGGGCCTACAATTTCATGCGGGGTGAACGGAAAGCCTCCACCATCATCAGCAACAGAGGGTGCCGGGCAATGTGCTCTTTTTGTGCCGTCAGGAATTTCAACGACATCAGTGTCCGAGGCCGGGCCGTCTCCAGCGTGGTCGATGAAGTAGAACGCCTGTACTCCTCCTACGGTGTCACCCATTTTATGTGGCTCGACGATGATCTGCTCTACAACGGCAAACGCGCGATTGCGCTTTTCAATGAGATTACCCGGCGTAATCTCCACATTACCTGGGACGCCAGCAATGGATTGATCGCGGCTGCCATCACGCCTGAGATCATGCAGGCGGCATCGGAATCCGGCTGTATCGGATTCAATCTCGGACTGGAGTCGGGGAATGACCGGATTCTAAAATCCATTCACAAGCCGGGCACGACAAAGAGCTACCGGCAGGCCCGCGTCATTCTGGATCAATATCCTCATGTCTTTGTCAAAGGCTTCATGATTATCGGGTTCCCGCATGAAACCATCGCGCAGATACGGGATACGGTCAATCTTGGCTGCGAGCTGCAGTTCGGATGGTACCCGCTGCAATTGCTGACCACGTTGCCCGGCACCGAAATTACGCTGAGCATGATCGAGCAGGGGCTGATACGTCCGCCCACTGATGCCAGTTTCAAAGGCCTGGCCGCCGGGTCCAAGAGCAAAGGGGGCGGCACGCTCCGTCAACGTGAACGGGCGGAGAAGCATGAGGCGCTCGCTTTTGTGGATCTGCTGCAATCACTCCCGGCCGACCATGTCCCGACGGCCGCCGAGTTGGATGACCTCTGGTTCGTAGCCGACTATAAAATGAACTATGAAAAGCTGCTTCACATTGACGAACCGGTCAAGCTGCGAAATATCAGGGTGATGTTGCAGCAAATCACCGACGAATACACCGTCGACAACGCGATGGGCAACCTGTTTCTCGCCGTCATTGCATCAAAGCTGCATGAATTCGGCGAGAGCCAGCGGCGTCTCGCATTGGCGAAACGCTTTCAGGAGGAATCCGCCTACTGGACAACGCGCTTTACCGTGTTGGGCATGAGTGAGATCGCCGGTCGTGTTCGAGCCGCGAACGCTCGAGCGATGCCTCTGGCGGCCTAAGCTTTTTCCCCGCATGGCGTGCCACGTCTTTGTCCGCCCGCTGTTCACCTCAGCTATTCGCAGGGACATTGGTGCCGGATCACTCGGCAATATTTTCCCCTCAACGATCGGACACGCATAGACCCACGCAATCTGCCCCACTTTCTTCACAGCGAGACCAACCGGCGCTGGCACATTCCTTGAAGATCTTGCAACTGCGCCATCGGCCGGGATACCGGCGCGTGAGCGCAAACCTTCTGGCCGTGTCACAGGATGTCGATGAAAGCGCTGCTTCTCCAACTCGAGTTTCCAACATGGAAGACGGCCAGACCTTGGACCTACGGCGCGAGCTTTGCCGTAGCGGAGGGACTCGCTGCCAATGGAGTCACCTGTCTGACGGTCCCGGTTCTTCCTGATACGACGGCCGCCTCTCCCGATTCCTGGTTATCCCACGCCCGCCGCATACTGGCCGGACAGCGCTTCGACCAGGTCTGGATTTGGCTCGTGCATGCGTCCCTCGACACACGAATTCTCGAATGGGCGGCGGAGCTGGCCCCTGTCCGCATCGGGTTTTTCATGGAGTCGCTACGGTATGAGGAAGAGGACTATCGTTGGGCTCCCGGATTGCGCAGTCGGCATGTCGCCTTTCACCGCCAGCTCGAGCACCTGACTCACGCACTGATGGTCGATGAACGCGACGTGGCCGAGCTCACGGCACTCGGAACAAAGCCAGCGCTCTGGTGCCCAGGATTAGTGCCTCGCCGTTTCATCGCGGATCCCTCACGTGCTCCTCGTTACAATCGGGCCGTCTTTCATGGCAATGTGTATGGTGATCGCGCCAAGTGGATCGAGCATCCGCTGCTGCGCGACCGCATGACCTTCGCTCAGGCCCCGGCACAATACACTTCCAATCAACAGAAGTTCGATGAGCTCCAAAAGATTGCAAGCGAGCGGGTGCGCCATCTTCCAATGGTAACCGCTGTAGACCTGGAGCGCTATGTTCGGGCCTTGCACACCGTGCGTGAGGCAGAGTTTCGTGACTGGCTGTTTGGACTCGCCGACTGGGCCGGTATCGTCAACCTTCCCGGTCTGACTCGTTGTTTCGGTGGCCGTGTCTATGAAGCCATGGCGGCGGGACGCCCGGTGATCTCCTGGCGCATTCCCGACCGGCCCAGAGTCGACGCCTTGTTTGAAGACAATCGGGAGATCCTATTGTTCTCTCCTGATGATCCCGCGGAGCTGGCTCATCAGATCGATCGCATCCTGCAAGATACACCATTCGCCCAAGCGATCGGCATCCAGGGACAGCGCAAACTGCTCGCGCATCATACGGCGGAACGTCGGATGAAGGACATCCTCCAGTGGCTTGAAAGCGGGAAAGAACCTGAGTACGGGAACCTTCCCACCCTTGCTGAACAACCGACGGGCGTCAAATCCGTGACGCCCGTCAATTCCTCGTCAGCCCCACGTCCTCAGGGGCCACACCCCATCTCCACCACTGTGTTTCTATTGACAGTCGGTGATCCGACCTTCCAAGCCTGTCAAGAGTCGGTCGAACAGCAAACGGGAGCGACATTCAAGATCGAGACGATACAAGACGTCTGTCCCTTCAGCGCCGCCGCCCAGGAAATGATTGTGCGCTGTACGACTCCATACTTCATTCAGGTTGATGAAGACATGGTACTGCATCCCGATGCCGTCGGTCGAATGGAGCAGGCGATGACGCAGGCGCCGGCTGAAGTCGGCATGATTTGCTTCCACCTCTATGACGAGGACCGGGAATGCCCGATCCAAGGCATCAAAATCTATCGGACGGAGCTGATGAAACGGCTGGCGTTCCGCGACTTGAAGGCCAGTGAAATGAATCTGCTCGACCAGATGGGCGAGCAGGGGATTCGCTGGATTCTCCATCCCGATGCCTTGGGGCGCCACGGAACACGCTATACGCCAGAGACCATCTATCGGCGCTATAAAACGATGTACGAAAAGGACATTCGGCAGTGGAATCTTTTGACTGCGGATATCCACCGCAAAGCACACAAGTTTCGCGAGACCGGCGATATTCTCCAACTATTTGCTCTCCTCGGAGCTGCGCACGGAATCATCGATGCCCCGATGGCGCCAGACCGAGAGAAGGACGCCCGCGCGTACCATTTCAAAGAGCTGGAGATCTTTGGACGGCTTCTCAAGACTACTCCTCCGGTAAGCCAGAGCTACGATTTCTCTCGTGCAGCAGTACCTCTGAAGAATCCACCAATCCCCCTTGATCAGGTGCAGTGGAAGAGTGCGCCGGTTCCACCGCATACCGACGCTTCCCGTTCGGCATCGGAACAACCGACCCCTAGCCTTGCGCCAACACCCAAACACCCCACACCGCAGCCTGGTCACATCCTTATCGTGACTCCTTATTTTTGGCCCTCTGTCGGTGGCGTCGAAACGGTGGCGGAGGATCTGGGAGCGGGTTTGCTTACCGCCGGATTCCATGTAGAGGTCGCCTGCTATGAACAGCCCGACCGAAGGATGGACAGTCATCGGGGCATCAGCATTACCCAGCTGGCCCCTCATGACCAAATGACGAACGGTATTCCTACCGCAGCCAACCAGGTGAAGCACCTGGTTGAGTCGAACCGCTACGACGCCTGTATCCTACTGGGCTCACCAATGAATGCCTTGTTCTATGCCATCCTAGAGTTACAGGACCTGAAGAATCGACGCATTCTATTCCAGCCCACGATCAACCGGGAAGGGTACGCCTTCATTCAGCAAAGACCGATTGTCCAGTCACTCCTGGAGCGCCTGGCCAAACAGACGACCGCGATCATTGTGCTTGGTCATGACACATTCGATGCTCGCTTCTGTGGAGAGACGGGGATTCCTGCCACCATTATCCCGAACGGCACGCCCACACTGAATCCCGCATTTGACTTTAGGCTGAAGTACCAGATTGACGAACAGCAATTCCTCATCGTGCATGTCGCCAATCTCTATCGAATCAAGAACCATATGAGCCTGCTCAAGACCCTGGATACGTTGCCCACCGGTGCCACGCTCGTCATGATCGGCCATCCCACTCACGAAACCGCATACGTTGCGGAAGTGCAACGCGCGCTCTCGACTCGCCCTGACGTACTTTATATTCCTGGATTGCATCGAGATGGCGTGGCGGCAGCAATACAGGCTGCCAATCTTGTGGTCTTATCTTCTGAGGCGGAAGTCTCTCCGTTATGCCTGCTAGAAGCTATGAGCTTACAACGCCCTTGGTTAGCCACCCCTGGCTGCGGGACTGCCAATGAACAGGCCGGGGGGTTGATACTCCCGCTGGATGAATTCAGGTCGGCGATTGAATGCCTGATGGCACATCCGGACTATTCGTCACAGCTGGCTCAGGCAGGTTACGACCATTGGAGGACGTGTTATCGATGGGAATCTCTCCTCGCAGCCTGGGTGGAATTAATTCGAGACGGGCGACTCACGCACACGTGCGATACCCCCGAACCTATCGCCCGCATGCGTGACGATCTTCGCGCTCGCTACCGAACACTGCGCACGGCAGCGACAGGATCCCTTCACAGCCAGAGTCCGTCAGGAAGCAAGCCGCGACTGACGAGACCTGTTTCACCTGACGTGAATCGATCAGTTCACACACCAGTCACAACATCACACGAGGGCTCAATGGACCAAGATCAGTTTTACATCAACATGTTTGTGAAGAGTCCTGGTTGGTCAACATCCGAACCGAATGATGATGAAGCCGCACGCTGGTCAAAAATCGCCGGATTCCTCGAACATATCCTCCGGAGGGTACAGGCCAATAATCCTGATGCCATGCTCCGCATCCTTGAAGTCGGAAGCGGCCGCGGATGGTTGAGCAATTTGGCCTCCCAATATGGGACGGTGGAAGGCGTTGAACCGGTCGCAGGCGTCGTAGCCCACGCCCGAAAGATGTTTCCGCACATTCGTTTCGAAGCCGGCACGGCAGAAGCCGTGCTGAGCCGCCCGGACTTCACCCCCTATGATGTGGTGCTGTGCTCAGAAGTCATTGAGCACGTACCGGACCCTGAGAAACCGGCTTTTCTGGACGAGTTGAAGCAGCTTCTGACTTCCGACGGATACCTCATTCTGACCACGCCACGAGGAGAAATGTGGGAACAGTGGCAACGCATTGCACCCCCCTGCCAGCCAATCGAAGATTGGATCACTGAAGAACGGCTCACTCAGCATATGACGGCTCAGGGCTTCACGCCCTTGGGTCTCGAACGGATTTACGTTGAGATACCGACTCTCCGATACATTCCCGCGCCCACTCCGCATAACCTCAAGACCATGAATTTGCTTCCCATTTATCAGGTGTGGATCGCACAGAGAACGATCAGTTCACCGGGTCAGGCGCGTCCAATGATCAATAAGCCGCCGATGGTGAGCGTCATCATTCCGACACACAATCGTCCGGATCGTCTTCGCACGGCGATAACGAGCGTACTCAACCAAGACTATCACGACTTTCAGATCGTGGTGGTCAACGACGGGACGACTCCTGTCGAAGACATCGTGTCCGGTTTGAACCGCGATGGTCGCATCCTCCTTGTGACACATGATCGCAACCGAGGCCTCGCGGCCTCCCGCAACACCGGGTTGCGACAGGCGTCAGGGAAATACGTGTGCTATTTGGATGACGACGACCGGTTCCTTCCGCACCATCTGCGGACATTGGTGACGCATCTTGAATCCTCCGGCGACAAGGTCGCCTACACCGATGCATGGCGGGTGCATGAATCTCTGATCGACAACACGGCGACCGAAATCGGACGAGATCAGCCCTATGCGGCTGATTTCAATCCGCATCAATTATTGATCAACAATTATCTCCCGGTCTTGTGCCTCATGCATGAGCGGGCCGTCCTTGATGAAGTCGGCGCGTTCGACGAAAGCCTCTTCGTCCATGAAGATTGGGATCTCTGGATCCGGATGGCGACTCGATATCCGTTCAAGCACCTTGCCGTCACGACGGCCGAGTTCACGTGGCGTACGGACGGCTCGTCGATGACGAGTCACAGGAAAGATATATTCCTGAGAACGATGGAACTCATTTATTGTAAGTACGCGCCCTATGCCGCCAAGTATGCAGGCGTGCGGGAAAACCAGCAGCAGAATCTCGCCAATCTCCGAAATAAGCCACTTCGCAAATCATTTGTCTGTTCCATCATCATTCCGGTCTGGAACAAGCTCGAGCTCACCCGTCAATGTCTCGTCGCACTCGGTCCAGCCACTGAAGATGTGTCATTCGAACTCATCGTCGTTGATAACCATTCGACCGATGGCACGCCTGAATTTCTCGCATCGCTGGGTGGGGATGTCCGGATCATCACGAACGACGAGAACCTGGGATTTGCCAAGGCCTGCAACCAAGGAGCTGCCGTTGCAACGGGCGAGTATCTCGTGTTTTTGAACAACGATACGATTCCACTCAAAGGTTGGCTGAGCGCGTTGGTCGATGAAGTCCGAACACAGCCCGACGTCACCGTCGTCGGCAGTAAACTGCTGTATCAGGACGGCACAATACAACATGCCGGGGTCGCGATCGACCGCAATAACCTCACTCCCTACCATATATATAATGGATTCGCAGCCGATCATCCGGCCGTCAATAAACGGCGCGAACTGAACGCCGTGACAGCCGCCTGTCTCCTGATTCGCCGCACGGCGTTCGCAGATCTCGGTGGGTTTGATGAAGGCTACCTCAACGGTTTTGAAGATGTCGATCTCTGCCTGAGAGTACGGGAGAAACAGGGCCGCATTATCTACCAGCCTCACAGCGTGTTGTATCACCTGGAAAGTCAAACGCCAGGCCGTAAACAACACGACCGCGCGAATGCCAATCGTTTACACCTGCGTTGGGGGCACTGCTGGTGGCTGGTCGATGACGACAGCATCTACGCAGGGGACGGCTACAAAGCCGTTGGGGAGGATCAGAATGGAAGACCGTCGTATAAGCTTCATTTGATCGACGGCACAGAAGAGCGACAGGCGTGGGACCTCGTCGCGTCCATGCAACAGGCAGCACATCATCAGGACTTGGCAACCGTCGAGGCTGTCTTGCGACGCTCTGCGGATTGGCCGGCCGACGCGTCCATTCTGCAATGGGCCGCGTCCGTTGCGACGGCCATGAAACTCCCGAGCATTGCGGAGGAGTATCGACGCCGGGTTGCCAGCCTGAATGATCCGGCATTTCGCGAGCTGGAGGACATTCGCGCCGCACTCACTGCCGGTCAATTGTCGATGGCGTCGAGCCGCGTCGACGCGTTACTGAAGCAATATCCTACCCATGCGGAGGCGCTCCTTCTTCGAGCCATCCTCCATATGCAGCGGGAACAATACCGCGAAGCCGAAATTGCCTTTACCACGGCGCTCAATCAGGGGGCGAACCGGAAGAAATGTCTCATGGGAATCGGCATGGCGTCGATGGGCAGATCCTATCCGCAAGGAGCCTGGCAGACCTTCCTACGGGTCCTTGCGGAGAACCCCGATGACGCCGATGTGATTCATTGGCTGCTGCGTGCGGGGACCGCGCAGAATCGCTGGCGGGAGCTCAGCGTCCAGCTGCACAACTTCCTCGCGCGGAACCCCAGCGATCTGTCGGTCCGCTTCGCCTACGCCGGCGTCTTATTGCGTGACGATCAGGTGGACGCGGCGCGTCAGGAATACAATCAGCTGCGCGCCTTGGCTCCCGCGTATGAGGGATTGGTTGAACTCGGCCAGGCCATCGCCGCCAAAGAGAGCGTGTTGGCGCTGAATGTGTCCAACGCCTAGGAGCGCATGTCCAGAACGCTTGTCATTCAACTCGCGCGGCTCGGCGACCTCGTGCAAACGATGCCGATGATTGCCGCCTTGCGGAAGCAGTGTCCTCGCGACACGATTGACCTCCTCTGTCCTGAGCCGCTTCGGGACCTTGGCACGCTGATTCCCGGGCTCGATCGAGTGATCGGATGGGACGGCGCCAGATGGCACCGCTGGGCCGCGCGTGCCACACAGGGGATTCAGCCGGACCAGCGGAAGGAGATCGAGCAGGAGCTCGCCGCCCTCTGTCCACGGCCCTACGATCGAGCATTCGTTCTCAATCAGCATACCCGGGCCATCGTCGCCGGGACGCTGCTGGCGAATGAATGTATCGGACCGCTCGCTCAGGGACCGTTGAGTGAGGAGCTGACACCCTGGGCGGCCTATGTCCGGGAGATTGCGCGGACCCGCCGCTCAAACCGCATTCATTTATCGGATGCCTTTTGCGGCATGTGCGGCCTCCTTCCTCCGGGAACGCCGCCCCGCTGCCTGACGCCGCTTGTTTCACCGTCGAGAAACCTGGAGCAAATCGGTCGAGGCGGGGGGCCCTGGATCGGGATCATTGTCGGAGCAGGGGATCCGGCCCGCCTGGTCCCGGTTGACGTCTGGCGTACATGGATTGTGCGCTTTCTGAGCGTGCTTCCGAGAGGCCGTGTCGTCTTGATCGGCCAGGGAGCGGAATGCGAGCGCGCAAGGGACATCCAGGAGACACTGCCGCCCTCGATACTCGGACGCATCTGGGACCTCACCGGACAGACGACCATTCATGAGCTCGCGCAGACGCTCACCCGTTGTCATCATGTCATTGGTTCAGATACAGGCCCCTTGCATCTGGCCGCCGCGGTCGGCACTCCGACCCTGGGGTGGTATTTCTCGAGAGCCCGGGTCCACGAAACCGGCCCCTATGGTTCAGATCACCGCATTTGGCAATCCGAGAGTGAAGATGGGGGAGCCGTGGTCCCGACCGCGTGGCCCATCGAGCCCGCTCTGGATGCGCTCATGAACCAGTCCCCTCGAACGCAGACCCCATGGTCACTATGGACCAGTCAGACCGATGAATGGGGCACCTACTACACCGAAGCCGGGCAATCCTCGGCATCGCCACGGGAACGTGAAGCCCTGTGGCATGAGCTGTCACCAGCCATGCCGGCATGAGGAGCGTATGAATCTTCTACAGACACATCTCGACGGTATTCGAAAGACCTTTCCGGACCTGGTTGCGGCGGTTTCAGACAGCGCTGGAGGAGTCCTCGCCATCGCACCGTCCCGAGAAGGCAGTCCGTCTGCCACGCAAGATGGGCAATGGATTCACAGTGCCTACGACCCGAGAAAGGAAGCCCAGTCCTGGGCCGCGCTGCAAACCAAGGAGTGGCACGCCGGAGAGCTGGGGGTGGTGCTGGGCGCGGGACTGCTCTATCACATCGAGGCTTTAGTCGCATCAAAGCCTGCCGGTGCTCGACTGGCGGTCGTGATCGCTGACCTTGCGGCGTTCAAGGATGCCCTGGCTGTCCGCCCTCTGGGCCCCTGGTTTAACGCCATTGAATGGATCTGGGGCGGCACCGATGAAATGGCGACGCAGCTCGCATCCAAATCGGCCCCGCTCCGCTTCTTCACCTACGCACCGGCGGCGCGCCCGTATGCCGCACAACACCAGGCCCTCGATGTGGAACTTCGCCGGCTGCTCGCGACCAGGCAACATGGACGTCTACATGTGGCCGTCGTGGGGCCGATCTACGGCGGCTCATTGCCGATCACCGGATACGTCGTGCGGGCCCTTGAATCCCTCGGGCACCGGGTGAGTTGGGTGGACCACAGTATCCATCACGCCAGCTATGCGCGGTTCAACACCTTCCGCGATCCTCGCCATCGGCTCTCGATGCAAAGCCGCTTTGCCGATGTGCTCAGCATGGGGACGCTGACGGAACTCGCAGAAGATCCTCCGGATCTCGTCCTGGCGATGGCGCAAGCCCCTATGTCGCTCGGCGCCCTGGAGCATCTGCGACGGAAGAAATTCATCACGGCCATGTGGTTCGTCGAAAACTATCGGCATTTGACGTACTGGCAGCAACTCGCTCCCGGATACGATTATTGGTTCACCATCCAACAGCAGGACTGTCACGACGCCCTCCGGCGGGCCGGTGCGCCGCATGTCAGTTACCTCCCCATGGCGGCCGATCCATCCGTGCATCGCCCGCTGACCTTGACGACGAACGACCAACTGGAATTCGGATCGGATCTGTCATTTGTCGGCGCCGGCTATGCCAATCGCCGGGCCGTCCTTCCTCGTTGGATCAGCAAGGACTGGACATTCAAGGTATGGGGAAATGAATGGGAGGGGGCCGACGCGATGGCGCCCGTCTTACAACGGAACGGAGCGCGCATCGACACCGATACGTGCCTCAAAGTGTTTAATGCCACCGCCATCAATCTGAATCTCCACTCAAATACCGGTGGGGGACTGGACCCGGCGGCAGATTTTGTGAATCCCCGTACGTTTGAACTGGCTGCGGCAGGCGCCTTTCAACTCGTCGATCAACGAGCGCTTCTTCCTGCCTGCTTTACCGAGGACGAGATCGTCAGTTTCGAAAACGCCGACGAGGTGCCATCCCTGATCAGGACCTGGCTTCGCGATCCGGTCGGCCGCCGCACCATCGCCGATGCGGCCCGCCGGCGGGTCTTGCGGCAGCATACCTACGAACATCGCATGAAAGACCTTCTGGCCGAATTAGGCATGCGGGAACCCGACCGCTTAGGCTCGATCCTGCGAGGGGAACGGACTGCAGAGGCGCTCGCCGCACAGACGACGACGCCGTCCGAACTGGCGCCGATGTTGAACCGGTTTGCGCCCGATCAGCGGGTCGAACTGAAGGATCTGGCGGCACAGATTCGCGCCCGCGGTCCCCGCACAGAACTCAGCCGCGAAGATCTGCTCATCCTCATGCTGGAAAGTTATCGGACTGAAACCAGGGATTTGGTATGAACCGGCAGGTGCTGATCCTCAATATCACGCGGATGGGCGACCTGGTCCAGATGGGGACGTTGCTGGCCCGGCTGCAAGAAGAATGGCCGGGCGTGGCGGTCGATGTAATCGTGGATCGCCGGTTTGCCGCCGTTGCGTCCTTGCTGCCCGGGATCCGGGACATTATCACCTACGACTTCCATGCCCTGATCGATGACAGCCGGGCGGCCGTGAAGAGTGTCACCGCGCTCTATACCGACCTCGCGACATGGGCTCGCCCCTTGGTGGACAGACGCTACAATCGCGTCATCAACCTGACCTTCAATCGTCCGAGCGCATTGTTGGCTTCGTACATCGGCGCACCGGATATCCGCGGAGCCCGATGCGCCTGGGACGGAGAGAGTGTCATCGAGAATCCCTGGATGGCGTATTTCACCGACATGCATCACTTCCGCGCCATGAATCGATTCAATCTGGTCGACGTCTATGCGCTGGGAGGCAGCGGGCCAGGCACCCACGCGCCATTGTCGGTGCGAGTCACCCCTGCCGCGCGCGAATGGGCCCGGCGCTTTCTCACGACGGCGCCGGACGCGTCACAAGAATGGATTGCCGTGCAAGCCGGAGCAAGCGACGTCATGAAAGCCTGGCGGCCTGAGCATTTCGGCCGCACGCTGGCTCACCTGAGCAGCAGATGGACGGGCGGAATCGTCCTCATTGGAACCCCGGCCGAACAAGACACCATCGCTCAGGTCGTACGAATCTACCGGGAGGCCGGAGGACGCAATCCCGTCCTCAATGCGGCCGGCCACACGACCCTGGAGCAGTTGGTGGGTTTGCTCGCGGAGTGCCGTCTGCTCTTAACCAACGACACCGGCCCGATGCATCTGGCCGTCGGCGTTCAGGTACCGGTGATTGATCTTTCCGTCGGGCACGTGGATTTCCGGGAGACCGGTCCCTATGGATCGGGGCATTGGGTCGTGCAGCCGGAGCTTGAATGTGCCCCCTGCGGATTCGACCAGGTTTGCGCCCATCAAACCTGCAAGGATCGTCTTCCAGTGACCATGGTAGCGGAATTGCTGTTACACGTGTTGGCGAAAGGGGAGTGCCCCCCGACGGCGCCAGGCTACCGGCTCTTTCGCTCGTCCGTCGACGACGATCAGTTGGGCAGCTATTGCGCGGTAGAAACGGAAGAGACATCAGATCTCGACTGGTACAGCCGGTATTGGAGACGGTACTGGTATGAAACGCTGACCCACACCGTGAGCCGTATCCCTGCAGACTCGACCCTGCCTCACAACGCCGCCGCGGCGGCCCGCCACCTGGCCGGCATGATGCCGGACGTGGAGCGCCTCTGCCGTCAAGCCGATGCGATTCTGCAGGCCGCCGCACAGGCATCGCCATCGCCCGGCTCCTTGCAGTCATTACAGCGGGAGCAAACAGCGCTGCGCGAGCGCATCGTACTTCTGGGGATGGCCCATATCGCCAGTTCCCCGGTGACAACCTCGTTCGTGCGCTCAATCCACCATGATCATGTCAGAGGGCTCGACCGCATGGCCCGGCATCATGCCCTGGCCTACCGCCAATGGAGAAAACATCTTACAGAGATCCATCGACACCTGACTCAGAGTCACCCGAAGTCCACCGTGCGGCGATTGACGATGTTCACCGATTCCTCAGTCGCCCATTCAGGATAGCGGCCGGATCGCTCCGCCTATCCCGCGTCGTCAAGAAGGAGAGAACATCATGCATGTCATGCTCGATCAAGATCAGTGGGAAGTCGTCAATGAACTCAGCCTTGGCGACGTGCTGGCCGATATCAGCGAGAAAGCGCATGCCCGCTCTCGCCTGATCACATCCCTGACCGTGGATCAGCGCACCATTACCGATCGCGACTTGGACTCGACCTTTCTCGGCGAGCCGATCGCGCGGTTTACGCGCCTTCAAGCTGTTTCTCAAACCATGGAGGAGGTGGTGCGCGGTGCCACCTCGACAATTCGCCAGTACGCCGATCTCCTTCGCCACGAAGCCCATGAGCTTGCCTCGCAGATCCGCATGGGAGACGAACGCCTTATGTCGTTGGACGCCTGGCTCGGAAAATTGGCCGACTATCTCGAGCTGATGGAGTCGAAGCCAGCGAAGACTCCTCCCGAGCGTGCGATGACTCCCTGGGTGCAGGCCTTACTCGATGCGCGCGCCCAACGAGACCTCATTCGTGTGGCCGATCTCCTGGAGTATGAACTCGCGCCCAGGTTGGAGTCGTAGAATGACCGACGTGTTCATTACGTTCGGTTTCTGCCGACCCGTGTGGTTGACCCTTGTTCCTTCGGGCCTCTCAAGTCTTGAGGGTATCCTCCGATAAGGGATGCAACCGCTCTCTAGGCGTAGAGGGATAAGACGCTTCTGCACGGACGCGGAAGCGAGGCAAGGACAGTACAGCAGTCGGCAAGGAGGAAGCATCCATGGCATTAATCATTAACAACAACCCGGCATCGATTTCCGCTCAGCGGAATTTATCGATCAGCACCAACCAATTGGGACGCTCGGTCGAGCGCCTCTCATCCGGCCTTCGGATTACGCGGGCCGCGGACGATGCCGCCGGTCTCGGATTGTCCGAATCCTTGCGGGCGCAGATCCGCAGCATCAATCAATCCGTCCGGAATTCCTCGGATGGTATCAGCTTGACGCAGATCGCCGACGGCGCGGCGGCGACGATCGGAAACCTCCTGTCGCGGCTCCGGGAATTGTCCTCTCAGTCAGCCAGCGGCACGGTCGGCAACACGGAACGGTCGTACATCGATCAGGAATTCGTGGCGTTGCGGTCGGAAATCGATCGTATCGCACAGGTCACCGAATTCAACGGCCAGGCCTTGACCAGCGGCAGCACGATTAGCTTCTCCATCGCGATCGGCTTCAGAAGCGGAGCAGGCAACTCACTCAGCCTCGATCTCAACGACATTACCACGAATTCACTGGGCATCAGCTCCGTGAACGTATCCACCTCAGCCAATGCCACGAGCGCACTGGCCAACATCGATAGCGCGATCAGCGCCATCGCAACCGCCCGCGCCGAATACGGTTCGATCCAGAACCGCTTCGAAGCGACGATTGCGAACCTGCAGGTGACGAGCGAAAACCTCACCGCCGCAGAATCACGTATCCGAGACGCCGATATTGCCTCGGAAACGGCGCTGTTTACCAAGAACCAGATCCTGGTCCAAACCGGTATCTCGGTCCTGGCGCAGGCCAACAACCTCCCGCAACAGGCTTTGGCCTTGCTGCAGAGGTAGTCATCGGCGGGGGCGGGCGCCGCGCCAATAAGGCCCCCCCCCCCCC